>JACQXX010000118.1 GCA_016208495.1 Acidobacteriota bacterium
ACAAATTTGTTTATTTTAAACCCTTGTCACTTTGTCAAAAAGTCACCTTGTCACCTTGTCACCCTGTCCCCTTGTCACTTTGTCAAAAAGTCACCTTGTCACCTTGTCACCTTGTCACTTTGTCACCTTGTCACCTTGTCACTTTGTCACCTTGTCACTTTGTCAGATCAAGTCACGCAGGGCTCGTAAAGCTCGACTGACCAGGGATGTTCCAAGACCAGTGTCAGCCGGAGTGACGGTGACCGTGAGCAATCCGGGGCTTCCGGCGCGTTCTTCTTCAAACATATTTCTGACACAGACGGCAAAATGCTGCGGAGCAATGTTTCCCTGGCTGTCCACGGTGATTGAAGTCGCCGCCAGCGGCACCACAAGTTCATCTTTTTCGCGAAAGTCGAGCGAGAACAATTTCACCTGTCCGCCTCCGATCAACCGCGAGAGTGATTCCGGCAAACACACCCACAGCAAATCGCCGGTTTTATAGCCTCCTTCGAGCTTGACGCGCAAATCAATGGCATCACCCACCACAAACTGACGGCCTGGGCGGCCATTTTTTTCCAGCGAAATCCGCAAGGGAAGGCCCGCATCAAAGGTGCTCCAGTTTTCCTCGACCAGACGGGTTACTTCGACCGCCACCACCCCATCAACTGCCTCAATGGATTCGATTTCTTCAGCCAGTTCAATAGCCTGAGCGGTGGGGATTTCCCGGCGATTGATTTTGACAGTGGCACTATTGCCGATAACACGAGCTGCTTTTAACTCTGCCATCAAGGCAATGGCCGCGACTGAATCAACGGTTGAATAAAGCGAGCCCTGGTCATTGAGTTGATTGACGATAGTGTTGGCCAGCTTCAACGCCTGATGCCAATCGGTCCCACCGCCGCTCCGAAAAAGCGTGGCGGCGGCATAGGCGGATTCAGATCGTTCTAAAACCGCGCCGTAGCAATAGGGGTTCATCGGTAGATCAGTGATTTTTCCTTCTGAAACGCGCTTCCGTACGTAATCCAGGGCTTTTCCCTGGACGGTGTTATCTAAGTTGAACCGCATCACATTGTAAGCCTCTTCGCTGGATTTGGCGGTTTCAAGCGGCCAGTCCAACCGATAGGCTTTGGCGGCATCGGTGGCCATTTTTAGACCTTTTTCAATTCCTTGACTGAGCGGTTTGCTCACGTTGTTCCCAGTGCGGAGAAGATCAAGATTAAACAGATACCGCGCGGCTTTGGGTCCATAGTAGTCGTGAGGGCTGTTTGGTGATTCCGGGTACATTTTAAACCCACGCCCAGGCAGCCACATTGATTCCTCGCGCCGAATCCCAGCCAGGATAATGGCTTCCGCTTTTTCGCGCTGAGAGCTGTTGCCATTGGCCAGGGCATACATTCCACAGGCAGCAAGAAGCTTGGCGGCGGTTTGTTCGCAACAGGCATGACCGTAATCCGCCGTTGCTTCGACCAGTGCGGTGAACGGTTTATCCAATCCCGGTAGAATGCGCATGGAGAGAATGCCAATGTCTTCCGTCCGGCTCAATGAGTTTCCAGGTTCTAAAAAGACCAGCGAACGAGTGAGCCGACGAAACACTCCGGGTGCATCCACCTGCTGTCGAGCCGTTTCAATGCTTTCGGTTGAAAGTTGCTGGAGTGTGGCGGTATACACGCCCGGACCAGTAAGGAACGTCACTTCGCCGCTTTGGACTTCTAAAACTTCATCTGGTTGAAGTGCTTTCCCGCCAAATGCCAGCGGAACGGGAACGCCATTGCAGCGAACCTGAACCTGGACGTTTCCGGCTGTCGCTCCAAAATTGAGATGACCGATAGCCGTATCTTCCGGATGAACAAATGCTGGAAGAGAAAAGGACAGATATGGATCCTTTTTGGCCTGAAATCGGCTTTCCGTGGCTTCCCAATCAAGTCCGGAGATGACAAAGGCTTCGACGATATAATCGGCAAACACATCTGGAAGTAAGAGCGTCAGGCTGGCCTTTCCCTGAACGACCGGTACCAGCCCGGCAAAGAGCACTTCGGGTTCTTTTTGAAGGCCAGCCGGTTCTGAATCAGGTTCGGCGCCAGATTCCGCTCCGGCCATCAATGTGGCCGTTCCAATGTCCTCGAATACATCCGAAGTCATGGTTTGAAACTGGCCAGTGTGCATCATTCCGCCGGGTGGCGCTGGTGCTGGTCTTGCTTGTGGCATCGGCATAAAGGGCGGCATGGCCTGCGATATAACGGGTGGAGGGTTGGGAATTCCTGCCCGATACAATTTTTCAGTTCCGTAGGATTGAGCTAAATAAGCCAGTGTTTTCTCGGGTGTTCCGACCATCAGTTCTTTGCCGGTTGTTTCGACAAACGTCTTGATTCCACCAGCCAGCCGACCGAGCGGTGTATCGCCGCTTAACAACCTGGCGTCCTTGACGATCATATAGAGTGCGCTGGGGTTGAGCGTTTCGGTTGTGACATGAATGGTGATATCCGTTCCTGGTTCGCACTGCAATGGAAGGAGAATCTCTGGGGAAAGCTCAACCGGTGCCAGCGTGGCTGCCCAGCCTTCCCAGGGTTTTTCATTTACAAACGCCCCAATCGCCAGCAGACCGACCGGTCCCGGCATTTCAAATTCAAGCGTGGTCGTCCGGGTAATTTCAGCATAGGTGAACTCGCGGATGCCCCTTGCCTTGAGCCATTCATAAGGTTCATACCCTTGAAGCGATTTCAGATCTTCATCCGTTGCCAGATGGTGAAAATCAGTCCAGCCATCCTCAATTGATTGCCGCAATGCCGCAACCGCACGGGCCTTTTGTCCTTGTCGGGCATAACAGCAAGCGGCAAAGTAGGCATAAAACGGATGCGGTTTTTCAAATTGGGCCCGCGCCCGTTCAAAAATAGCCACCGAATCAGAAAAATACCCATCTTTGAACAGTGCTTCGCCGCGTTGATACGGTTCATCAGTGGCACCCGGATAGGGTGCCGTTTCCGGGTTGACGGCGTCTGGTCGAGGTTTTGGAAATGTCGGGTCAATGACCAGCACGGTGAGGGCCTGGACTCGCCCCAGAACCGTCAGGCGGGCACGATAGGTATCTACGCGCTCAAGGGCAAACGGCGAAGTTGACTGAGCCCCCTCTTCAAGAAAAATCCCTCGAACCAGCCGCGAGCCCTCAACCGGAAGGAGCGACCCGCTGATTTCAGTCCCAAGTTTGGAAAAGGCGGTTGACTGGCGTTCGCTGGCCCGGCTTCCGACAATCGGAAGCGTCGCGGTTTTGCCTGGGTCGGCAACCAGTTGGACGTTAATGGTGTGTGGACCATTGCCGGTGAGCGCAAACGATCCCTTGACTTTGCCTTGCTCCGCACGAGCCGTGATTTTAGCCAGTCGCCGATTTTGCTCCATCAATTCAAGCGCGACATCGCCTTCAACCGGCGTTCCAAAGCTTTCCAGGTTCAGGACAAATGAAAACTGATTGTTGCCCGAAAACTTCTTGTGGTGAAAGGCTGCGGTGAGTGGTGACAACCGGTATTCCGCCACGGTGAACGAACACCCGGCGGTGTCAGCGGCTGTTCCTTCAAACGCCGCTTCATACGATCCAACCGGAAGGTCGCGCAATTGAAAGGTTGCTTCTCCGTGGTCACCCAACTGAACCGTGTGCCGGGAAAA
This sequence comes from Acidobacteriota bacterium, assembly GCA_016208495.1. Taxonomy (NCBI): domain Bacteria; kingdom Pseudomonadati; phylum Acidobacteriota; species Acidobacteriota bacterium. The sequence continues at coordinate 3,634 of JACQXX010000118.1, forward strand.
TTCACGCTCGTCCACCGAGACCACCAGATTGGCTGACGACCGTGGCGCCAGTGGATTGAGTGCCAGCAAGTTGACGGTATCGTGTTCAGTTCGGTAAATCGCCTTGTCGCAGGTCACGACGGCCAGATTCAGATCCGGCAGAGTGAAGGGTTTAATTTCCGCACCACCAAGCTGGATAGGATGTGTTCCAGCCAGCGAAACAACCCGTGGTGGCACAACTCCACTGCCAGCCAGGAGCCTGGCAATCCACCCGAGTGTTGGATGTTCCCAGGTCTTTGGGGTCAGAAAGGCAAAGATATTTCCGACGACAATTTCCTTTCCAATTGACTGGGCCGTGTTCCAATCAAGAATTGATGTGCGGCTTGCAAGCGACATAGCGGCGATACCTCCGTGAAGCATGAGTTATGAATTATAAATTATGAAAAACACAAACGCTTATGAATCAAACAGATAGCTTTGATAGAACCCCCAAAGTCCATTCTCAATGAGCAGCCTGATTGGCCCGGTTCATCATTCATTATTCGTCAGTAGTCTTTGTTGGAGATTATGGTTCACCGGGCCGGGATTTGGCCATAGGTTCTTTTGGGAATTTGGTCGCTATTCAGTTTTGATGTGATTGTGCTAAAACCACAACCAGACTTTCGCAAGATGAATCAGGAGGGTGCGATGGTAGCAGTTTACAAACCAAAATCGCCCGAATTGCTGTCTGGTGACCAGTGCATCACGCTCCACGGAGTGACGGTTGAAACCTACCGCAAGCTCTCTTCAGAATTAGGAGATCGTTCCCGGCCACGGCTATTTTATTGTGAAGGAAGCTTAGAACTTGTGAGCCCATCACCACGCCATGAATCACTGGTTGAGTTTTTAAGATCATTGGTTCGGATTTGTGCCCGACTTTTTAAAAAGAAAGTGTATGGTTTTGGCTCAATGACGTTGGAGCGGGCCGATGGACAGGCTGGCGGAGAGCCCGACGCCGTGTTTTACCTTGGTCAATCCACTTCACTCCATCTGGCAACCCGATTTCGTCCAGGAGTTGATCCAGCCCCAGATTTGGTGGTTGAAGTGGATTTGAGCAGTTCTTCCCAGGAAAAAGTCAAAGAAGCCGGATTGTATGCCCAGCTCCAAATTCCTGAAATCTGGAAGTATAGAGAGGGCAATGAGTTGCAGATTTTGATCTTCCAGGAAGGGAAATATATTGAGCAAACCACCAGTCATCATTTTCCGGATGTCGCGTGTGAGTTGTTGCGTCAGGCGCTTAACCTTCACGATACAAAAGATCCTGAGACCGGGCTTCAGTGGTTTGAAAAACAACTTAAGCACATGGTTCGTGAGAAGAAGAAACAATGAGTGGGATGTCGCGAACAACTCGTGGTGAGAGAATGGAAAAGCTCTTCGCTTCTGAAAGCCGCTATCCAGCCGGATTTGCCAGGTTCGATGTGTTGGGAATATCCCAAAGTTTCAGGCTTGGACACGTTTCTGATTTCACGGAAGCTATCGAACAGGTTGCCGCTCGGCTCAATCGGAAGCCCCGTGAAATAGACGCTCACGGGTATGAAACAGAACTCATTGCCGCCGTTTGCAATCCTGAACAAACCCAATATGCCTGGGTGGAATATCGGTTTCGAGAGCTGGAAACCAGGGTGGATATCCAGTTTTATCTTCGGGAGGTAAAAGACGGCAATCTGGTAACTGACTGGATCATTGAAACCTACAATCCCTTTTTTGGATGTCAGGTGCAGTACCTTGCCTGGCACGAAGATCGAATCGTGGTGATCTACCTGGAAAAGCACCACGTCTACGTGGCCTGGTTGCGCCATGGAAAACTGATTCAGCGATTGAAAATCAACCACGAATGGCAAATCTGTGATGGGATGTTACTGACTTTGGGTTCAAAATTCCGGCTGTAGGCGGTTTTGTTCAGAGTTCCGCCTTCAGGCGGGTATTGGATTTGGTTGAAGCTGCAAAATCGTTTGTAAGAATCCTTTCACGATTGTGCCTTCACGCCACAAATTCCGAAGCGCCAGCCCCGTCAGGATGAATGAAATGCCAATCAGTGTCATCCACCCCAGATTGGTCAGTGGCGGCGGCATATCAGACCAACCTGTATTGGAGTTGTCGGTGAAGAACAGGTTGAAAACCTGATTGAGCCTGGCCCAGTTCAAAAAGATAACCCTGCATCCCAGCAGTTTTGGATTCCAAATTGTCAGGAGTGGAATAAGCCCAAAATCCAGAAATCCATACCAGAGCCAGCCGACTGAAAGACCTGCCAGAATTACTTTCCGAAATGTGTGACCGAGAAAAGCCAGAGTTTTCCAGGAATAGAGTTTCGGTTGGTTGAAAACGTATTGATTTGCTGACACGGTATCCTCCACAAAACCAATCAACATTGGACTTTTGGCCCAGGAAGACACCTGATTGTGTTGGTCAGTTCCCAAAAGAAATCAAACCGATCTCCCAAACCCAAATACCTTTTCATCAGTCCAAGGATGGGTTGGATTTTGTAAGTATTTGAATTTTCGTGGTTTTCGTGGTTTTCGTGGTTAAAATCGTCCTGGGATTTTCGGTAAGGTACGCATCACCTTTCAGTGTTCAAAGTCATAACAGTACACATCGTCGGGCAGCGTCCCAGGTTTAACCAGGGTAAGTTCCTGCAAGTACCCGGTGTGCAGGTCATACACCCAGCCGTGGAGGTATGGCCGCTGGTCGGTCTTCCAGGCCATTTGAATGATCGAAGTTCTGACCAGATTTCGCACCTGCTCTTCGACATTGAGTTCAACCAGTCGCCGCCAGCGCTGGTCTTTGGTGGGAAGGGCGTTGAGTTCGTCCCGGTACAGGTGATACACATCCTTGATGTTATGCAGCCAGGTGTTGATCAAGCCCAGGTTTTGATGCGACATCGCGCTTTTGACGCCTCCGCAGCCATAATGCCCGCAAATGATGACGTGTTTGACTTTGAGCACATCCACGGCATATTGCAGCACGCTGAGCAAATTCAAGTCCGAATGAACCACCAGATTGGCCACGTTACGATGAACAAACAGGTCTCCGGGGCCGGTTCCAGTGATATCTTCCGCCGGGACACGGCTGTCTGAGCATCCAATCCACAAATACTCAGGTTTTTGTTCGTCTTTGAGCCGCAGGAAATAATCGGGCCGCAGATCCAGTTTTTCCTTCACCCAGGCTTTATTCGCCAGCAGGAGTTTCTTGTATTCTTCCATTCGATCCTCCAAAAAGTTTCATCCACGCAAGCTGCGGGGGAATTTTTGAATCGAGATTCTTTTTCTCAATCGTGATATTTCGGTATTTGGCCAGTTCTTCAAATTCGGCAATTACTTCATAAATGTCCTGGTCAATGTAGAGCGATTTGGTCGCGTCCAGGATCAGGATGACGTCGTTTGGGATTTTGGTCAGTTGTTCTTTGAGTTCAGCTTTGTTGACAAAGGTCATGTCTTTGTTAAAGCGGATCAGGTAGTAATTGTCCTGATTGACACACGTCATGGCTGAGTGATGGTTGGCTCGAATGACAAAAAAGAGCCCGAAGAAAAACCCAATCGTGATTCCCACCAACAAATCCGTGAACACAATTGCCACGATGGTAATGATAAACGGAATGAATTGCTCGCTTCCTTGACGATACATCTCCTTGAAAACACTGACGTTGGCCAGCTTATACCCAACAACGAACAAAATAGCCGCCAGGCAGGCGAGCGGAATTCGATTGAGGAGCGTTGGGATCAATAACACGGCTCCAAACAAGAGGATCCCGTGGAAGATCGTCGCCATCCGGGTTCGGCTCCCGGCATAGACATTGGTTGACGTCCGAATCACCACCGAGGTAATGGGCAAACCGCCGAGCATTCCAGACGCCATATTGCCGATGCCCTGGGCCATCAACTCGCGATTAGTGTTTGAAATGCGCTTGAAGGGGTCAATTTTGTCAGCAGCCTCAATCGCCACCAGCGTTTCAAGACTGCCCACCGCCGCAAAGGTGATTGCCAGGGTGTACACCTCAGGGTTGGTCAGGGCTGACAAGCTGGGAAGGGTGAACTGATTAAAAAAAGTGCTCAGACTGGTTGCCACCGGCAATGAGACCAGATGACCATCCTCAGCCCGTAAATAAAACCCGGCAAAGTAAATCCGACACACCTCGTTGATCAATGTGCCGATACCCACCACCAGCAATGGGGCGGGCACCAGGCCCAGAACCCGATTTTGTTTGAAAAACGGTTGTTCCCAAAGTAGAAGAATCGCCAGCGAAACCACGGCGATGACCACTGCTTCCGGGTTAAAGGTGAAAACTGAATGAAGAATCGCAACCAGGGTATTTTCATCGCCCACTCCCTGAAGGAACCCGAAATCTCCGATATAATCCCGATCTTGTCCCAGCGCATGCGGGATTTGCTTGAGAATAATGACAATTCCGATAGCCGCGAGCATTCCCTTGATGACGGAGGTCGGCACGTAGTCTCCGATTCTGCCACCCCGAAACAGCCCAAAGATAATTTGAAGAATTCCTGATAACACGACCACAGTCAAAAAGGCTTTGAAACTGCCGCTTGATTTGATGCCGCCAGCCACCATCACCGCCAGACCGGCAGCCGGTCCGCTGACGCTGATTTCCGAGCCGGAGAGCATTCCCACCACCAGTCCTCCGACAATGCCGGCAATCACGCCTGAAAACAGCGGTGCGCCAGAAGCCAGGGCAATTCCAAGACACAACGGCAGGGCCACGAGAAAGACAACCAGTCCGCCAGGCAGGTCATAGTGGAGATTTGGTTTCAAGTGGCCTTCGAACAAAATCGGATTCTGTGGTTTCACCATACTGTTTGGCCGTTTCCCCTTTCCGGTTACTAAAAAAGGCTGTCGGTCTCCTTTGCAGTTGATCACAGCCCCAAATATCGCTGAACTTTTGAAAACTCCGCTAACTTACAGGTCTTTGCTCAATTCGACCAGCCTTTCTCGGTTGTGAAGGTCTGTCACTCATCGTGATTTTGAACCGGGTAGAGCCGGATCTCATTGTGGGCAAAAGGAGGTTGAGCAACAGTTTGCCACTATTCCGCATAAACGGGACACCCCGGAAGATCCTCCGGAAGTCGTTGGACCACACATTCCCAGCCGTCCATCTCTTCATCAATTTCAAAGGCATATCCGTGATTGGTCCCAACCTCAATGCAGATCAGATCAACCGCCCACAGGTCACGTTTGAATGCCAGAAGATAGGTAATGTCTTGCCATTCAATCACGGTTTCTTGCTCGATTTTGCCATTGACCGCGCGAGTCTTCCAAAGCTGATGTGGAGTGCAAATGATTGAAAACGTAGGAGATGGCTGCGGGTCTCGAAATCGCGCCAGGATGTGTGAAAGCCAGGTTGGTTTGGGTTCTGGCGGGTTGTTCATCGGGGAACCCTCCTGTCATCAGGGGAAATCAAGGTCAGGGCCGATGATTCGAAACAGTTGAGCACTGCGCTTTGGATGAAGTTGATCAAAGTCAGCCCACCACGAACCGGGTTTGACGAGGAACAAATGGGTGTCAGAGTTGAAGCTCAGTTCAAACAACCGGAGTTCGTACTCGTCTTGAAGAATATCATTGATTGCCCGCAGGCAAATATAACGGTCTTTCAGGCTGAAGCTCAACCCAAGCAGCCGTTCCTTTTCTTTATACTGGATCTGGATGTCGTCGTTGCCCATCCATTCAAAGGAAATTTTGTATGGAGCAATAACCTGGTTGATCGACCTGATGATTTCCTCTTCTTCTTCGCGCCAATCCACCATCACGGCTTCAGGAGATTCTTCAATCAATTCCCAGAGAATTTCTTCATCATCCGAGAAAAATCGTTCGTCAAAATGGGTGTTCGTCATATTTGAGAGGTAATGAGTGGATATCAAGGTTTTGCGACTGTTGGGTGTTTTTTCATTCATCCCCAAATCGAAACCAATCTGATTCGACTATATTTGGGTATGACGGCAGGTTTCCTATTTCCCAAGATTTTCCATACACAAAAATTACCAATTTGTACTTCCATTTCGTTGAAATCGTTGAAGCTGGCTCCGGCAACTTTTGAGAATCCTTTGAAGCGTCAGTTCCGTTCCTTCGAACATTAATCCCGGCGGTGCGTCGGTAAAAACAAGGTTGGCCGTTTTGTGGCACAGACCCGGAGACTGCTACCTGGAGTTCCCCTCCTGGTTTTATTTCAACTGGTGGATCGTTGAAGGCGGCTGTCCAACACGTACCGGTAACCGGCCAACAATCCTCAGTTTTTGATAACCGGTTGAATGTCTTGAATCCGGGCGTATCGGTCCTGAAGGGGTTTAAACCCGATTTTCGGTACAATCTTGTTTTTGATAACCGGTTGAAGATCTTGAATCTGGGTGTATTGCTCCTGAAGGGGTTTAACCCCGATTTCATGCGGTGCCATCGGTTGGGGAGATTGGCCAAAGGGCAAAATCAAACAAATTAGCATGAGAAGGGTAACCATAGTCTTTTTCCTCTATGAAATTTTGAAATCGAAACGGTACGAAGGCAAAAGCGAAATGCCTCAGGATTCATAACTGGTTTTGTTCTTCTGCCTCAACCTCTACAAAGTAAATGACATCCAGGAGCACAAACCGATGAAACCACCATGGACCGCCTTTTTGAATCGCTCCAATAGATTTTATTTTGAGTCCTCGACTTGTCACTAACCTTAGTACAAGTCCCCATAAAAGGGGTATGAAATTCGATCACTCGCTGGGGAAAAATTGGTTTTCGCCCGGATGGGCGCTGGAAAGTAGCCGGTGGCAAGTGTCGCTTTGGACATGCGGCCACCGGAAAGAATCGCCCGTGAGGTGCGCGCCCGGATGGGCGCTGGAGGTGTGGTTCGGTCACTTTTCCTTTGGAGTTTCAGTCACTCGCTCACGATTCTGGTTCCAGCGCCCATCCGGGCGCGAACGATTGGCGGCCTGGATTCCGGTGGGTGTGCCTCAAAGCCGGCTGCCCACCGGCTACTGTCCACCGCCCATCCGGGCGAAAACCGAAATTCCATCCCTTATTTATGAGCACTTGTACTTAGTCCAGAAATGAAGCATAAATCAAGAGTTCCGACTCAAGGCGGAACTCTTGACTTTTTCCCACTCAATTGAAGTTGCTCTATACTTCAAATCGCCATCTTTTTGAGTCTTTTTGAGTTTGAAATCGAGAAATCACTCAAACGAAGAATGGCTGCATTCAAGCCGCTTGCAATGTAAATCCAGGGGCAGCAACTCCTGGCCACAATTCATATTGGACTTCTGGTTCTTGAGTGCCACCATGTCTTGGACTTGAAGGAAGTCCAATTGCTCGCGCCGCCGCAATACTCAGCTCGCCGATCTTACGAGATGGCCCTTTGTCGGCAACCACGCATTCAACAGACTGACCTCTCCAGGTAACTCGTGCTTTACAACCTCGGACTATGCCCGATGTCCCCTGAACGATCAGGCGTGGCACAACAATGTAGGGCACGGTTTCGGAGTCTACATACGCCGCAGGATCGCTTGGTAATTTTCCAGGGTGGCGATACCAGGTCATTGAGGCAATGATCCCGCCGGAAAAAATTTTTGGTTCATTATCCACATCCAAAATCACAATACTCCGTGCCCAGGGTTCGGCACAAATAACTTTTCCATGAACAATTTTCATGCCGCCGTTTGCAAGCAATTCGGTTCCGGAATTATCTTCCTTGTAGGCAGCCGGGGCGCCATTTTGCCCATTTGCGCCATCGGCGTCTATGTCGGCATCCGCAAGAAAAAAAACTCTTCCATCGTCATCTTCGGTGATGGTGCAGGAATACCCTTCATTCGTAATCGTGCCTATCGTGCGCATACGTTCTCCTCCTGATTATTTCAGCCGGTTTATCTTCATTTGCAATCCTGACAACAATCAATGGTTAAGCCAGTTTATAGCCAAGTTGAATGCCAGAATTTGTCATGACCAGGAATTCGTGAATATCGTAGGGGTGTGTGCCTCCATTGAAGATGTGCTTGAGCAAATCAAAAAAATGTGCCAGCGCCTTACCATTTTCATCAAGGTCCGCATCCAGAATGGTTTGGCGACCTCCCTGGTGATCTTCCACCCTGGAAAGTGTTAACTGCAGGTTCGCATGGGCTTCAAAGGATTTGAGGCTTATCATTTCCAGAATTCGGAGGTCTCCAGGAATGTTCTTCCGGTGCAGGCTGGGATCGGCAGGTTGGTATATATTTCCAAACAATTTGATGGATCGGTTGACCTCGGCCCACATGTCATCTCGTACAACAGCCACGAATCGCTCTCTTCCAAGGGTCAGAATTTGTTGGACAAATGAAAACCATGCCGGCTGGTCAAGCGTCGGCTCAATTGGCTCCCTCATTTTATAATAAAGATTCAGAAGAGCTGTTTTCGCCAGCCGGGCATCGGTATCATTGAGCCCATCAAAGGTGTCACCCGTAACCAATCCAAGGTTTGAGGAACTTCCCTTTTGAACCAATTGAACCGAAGGCGAGTTTTTTAGGACTTCCTTCAGCAGGTCAAATTCTGGAGGAAGTTCCATCCATTTCACAAATTTGGCCTTCCAGGTTTCAGGATCCCTCACGACCCGATATTCTTTTTCAACCGGCGATGTACCAGGAAGCATCAGGATACTCGTTTGGAAATCGCGGTATCGTGACGGCGCGATATCCAGGCGAATATTCCCGACTTGTGGAAAAGCAGGCAACTCAAATAGTTGAGCTGACGGAAACGAAATCACGTGGGAATTTCCAATTTGGCGATTGTCTGGCTGGAAAAACTTCACTCCAACCTGATCGTGAATCGGCTTTCTTTCAACGCCCATCAGTTTGATTTTCAAAAACCCTGTATTTCCCATCCCTGGCCTCCTTTGGATTCTGGTTTTGCATGATGGAAACCGCTGCTTTTCTAAACAGCTTTAAAACTTTGAATAACTTGGGCGTGAGGGGAACGAATAACGGATGATTTCTTTGACATCGGAGAGTGCAGAAGAGCTTTTTTTAGCCCTCTTTCCAACCCAGGTCACGGTGGGCACCCCCAGAACGGCTCCATTTTGATCTCTTGGGTATTTGACCTCAAACAAGCCATACTGACGACGCTCCCCGATACCACCCCCAGCGGTTCCGTCTTCGTGTCCAATGCTGTAATCGCCTCCTTTTTCCGAAGCCGGGCTCTCCAGCGCCGCCGCCTGAAAAACGGGGAACCCGCCCTGGTTTCCTTGTGAATCAGGTGTGGTATAGGTGTGGTGCGACCCATCGTCAATTGCCAGCATGTGAGCATCTCCACTGATCATGCAGACATTATTGATCTGGTTTTGCTTCACAAAATCAGCCAGTTCTTTGCGCTCAACGGCATACCCAGCCCAGAAATCCAGCCCATTTTCAGGGTCTCCGATCCAGGGCACAGAGTTGGCCCAAATAATCAGATCTTTAGATTTTCCTTCAAGCAACTTATTTTTTAACCAAAGTTTTTGGTTCCTTCCCAAGATGGTTTTTCCAGTTCCGCCTGAGGAATTGCGCGATGTTTTATTGAACCGGGTATCGGTCAACAAAAACATGACATTTCCAATCTGGAATGACTGAAACAAACCATCACTTGGGCTGGCAAATTCGTGATGAGGGACATAGATCGAGTAGGCTTCGAGCGCGGTTTTTCGAGCAGAACGTGATTCGTCACTGGCGTCTCCTTCAGCGTTGTTTCCAAGAAAGTCGTGATCATCCCATCCATAAACAACCGGAAGTTTTTGAAACAGCGCTTTGATTTCCTTGCGTGAGAGGACGCTGTCATATTTCTTGAAACGGCCCGGAATATCCCGCTCGTGGATGTCATAATATAAATCACCGAGATGCGCAAAAAATAACAAACCAGGTTCTTGTGTGATGGCGGCATACGCTTCAGGTGCAGGGGAATGGAAGAACCAATCGCTCTTTGAACAACTTGAGAAAGCAAACCGAAAATCTGTTTGCGTCCCAGGTTCAGGAAAAGTTTGAAAGGCTCCCCCAGTGCCTTCCTGAGCTGCCCTTCCATCAAAGCGGAAGTTGTAAAAATATTGGGTGTTTGGGCGCAAATTACTCAACCGGAAGGTCAAAATCCGGTACTGGTAATCTGGGTTCACCCAAATCGAAAAAGGGTTCACCGATTGAAAAGTATGAAAGTCCGAGGCTTCTGAAATGATGATTTCAGCACGTTGGACATTTCGCATCACACTCAGTTTGATGGTTGCCCCAGTCTCTGTAACCGCACCGCACCAGGGCCCAGCATTGATTCTTGATGCTTCACTCATAGTTCCTCCTTGAGAAGAATTTTCCGTTGCAGAAATGAATGACCCCTGCCTTACAGGAGCGTTGCGAGAGCTGATGAGACTCCCTTCTGGCGAAGCTTTTGGCGAGTTGCTTCCAGCGGTTGGGCGTGGATGGGTTCGACTTCAAAAACCGCCGAACGAATTGAATGGGATTGAGCCAGTTGATTTCGAAACTCCCGGAAGAGAGGCGGCGTGGTTGCAAGATGAAAAGCCAGTTCCTGTCCAACCTGGTTCAGGTGACGACTCAAATCTGAAGGTGGGACGCCAAGTAATTCAGCCAGAGAGGAGTGCAAGACCTCTGGTGGACTATCCTCAAAAAGGTGGCGAAACGTCGCTTCACCGCCGGTATCAACTGGCATCATTGAATTGAAGTGGAGGGCTGCATTGGGAAGATCCACCGGCAACGCTGCCGCCAGGACCTGGTCAGCCTGGATAATTCCGGCACCATATTGGTTTTGATCCCATTCAGGTGGGTGAACGCAGCTTTTCCGGAGTATCTGGTTAAAAACGAACGAAAGCTTTTCCTGGCCATACCGGGCAATCAGGTTGTCCCGACCATGAAATGAAAGCCACAGCGCTGCAATTCCAGCCACATGAGTGACGGCAAATGAGGTGCCGGATCCACGTCCGGTGGAAAATCCAGTGAGATCCCCTGATTGATGTTGAACGGTGGCTCTCCAAACAGATTCGCCTGGGGCTGAGACATCCACCTTGTCACCATGGGAGGATCCACGCCATGGCCTGTTTTCAACATTGGTTGCGGCCACTCCGATCACTTCATCATAGGCTGCGGGCCAGGCAACAAACCCGACGTAATTGCCCGCAGCCGCACAGAGAATGACGCCATGCCGTTGGGCATAGCGGACTGCCTGGTGGATACGCCAGTTGCCAAGTCCTCCCATGCTGATGGAAATGACATGGGCTCCCTGGTTCACGGCATATTCAATGGCTTTGGCCAGCTTGAATATATCAGTCAACAAGACCACCGTATTTGAAACCCGGAGTGGAATGATCTTACTTCCAGGCGCGACCCCAATGACATCAACTTCATTTGGCAGAACCGATTGGCGAGGGCTGACAATGACGCTTGCGGTTCCAGTCCCGTGGCCTGGATGAAATCCGTCGAGCTGGTCGCGGGCATCCTGGATGTTCTCTTTGAAGTTAAACCCCTGGTCTGGAATCAAGTTGGCAAGAATTTGGGGATGATCAGTAAATCCAGTATCTGGGTGACCAATCACAACTCCCTGACCGGGGGTTTTTCCTTCGGGAAACATTGCCCATGCCTTCGGCGCCTGGATTGCGTTCACGCTCCAATCAGATTGTTCACTTCCAGGTTTGTGTTCTTCGCCTCCAAAGGCTGAGAGCATGCGGGCTTCAGGTTCGGGCTCGGTTAAATCCGGTTCATTCAGCGTTGGAAGTTCAGGAATAATGAATTGGGGTTCGACATACACAAAACCAGGCTGGGAGCGAAGATGGTAGGTCCGTTCCCAGGCGGCTTCCGGGGAAAGAAATACTGTTGGGTGAGTCACATCAAATTGTTTTTCTGAATCGCCGAACCGTTCGGCTTGCCAGCCGAATTCAAATTCTTGATTAAATAGCTCAGCGACATCACCAGGCCCCTTCGATGTGGCCATTTCCACCGAAAAACCAGTGAATCGAACAAAACAGGGGGAGTCTGGCAGATCAAACAGATCAACAATGAGGCTGTCATTTCCGACTTTTCGCAATCGGGAGGGAGAATCATAAGTCACCAGGACTGAGGTGCAATTGCTGGAAGTCGAAAAGATGGTAAGTCCTTCAGCCCGGTCGGTTCCAGCCAGGATTCCTTCGCCATGAGGGATTTCAAACAGTTTCCCTGGGGTCGTCAGACTCTCATGGTCAACCAGTAAGGCATTTTTCCACCGAAACACGGCGATAGTGCCATCCATTTCCATGGTTGGACCAGCAAGGATGAGCAAATCATCATTCTGAAAACACAGGTCACGAACGCCCATCCCTCGCAGGTCAACAAAATGTTTGCGATACGTTTGGCCTTCCGGTGCAATTTCTTTCAATATCAATTGTGACGGAATCTCAGGATCTGACTCAACCTGGATTTCAAGGATGACGGCCCACCCACGTAGGACCGGGCCACGCAACCCAATAAACACCCGCGAGCCTGAAACGGCCAACCCTTCGATGTCAAACCCATTGTCTTTACTGGGGATCTTGAGGAATAAGCCCAAATGTTTATCCTGATTTAAAGTATCGAGAAAAACATTGCCGTCTTTGCGGGCCTTGATTTGTGCGGCTCTCAGTTGTGGATGCGACTCCGGATGTTCTTTTTTCAATTCGCCATTGATAAGTGGAATTCTGGCCAGGATGTAACGATTTCCATCTTTCTCATTACCTTTGGCAAGATTCGCAATGTTTTGGGCTTCATCAAATTTATCAAGTTTTACTTTTTCACGTTTCAGGCTATGAGAGCCGATCAACCAGAGATAGCCTCCATTGTAATCCATTCCTTCCAAATCAATCTCACTGTTTTCAGTGTCTGGTAGTTCAATATAGTCTCTGAGCGGTTTGGTCACATACCCGTCAAAAACTGAATTCTCTGAGATTGTGAGTCGTTCAACGCTGGTTTTTTCATCTGAGGCTACCCAAAGGAATTGATCAGCCTTGACGACGGCTGACAGGTTTTTCAGGAGTTTTTTATCCTTGGCGAGTTTGAGCGTGATGGATTGGCGGCGGTTTGACATAGTCGGACTCCGTGTTATCTTGGAAAATACAGGGTTTGTCAGTCAAAACAAGTCGGTATCAGGGGGATTGAATTAGGCTCTTCTCCTCCTGATTGCAGCACAAAGATGGGGATTCCCAAAGCTTATCGGTCACCTTCAACGGAAAGTGGATGGGGAGTTCGCCTGGGTAAACGGCACTGAGTTTGGAAAATACTCTCTACAATTTGATAAGCGGATTTCTGAAGTATTGTGGTTCACAACTTCTGAGAATTTTCGGCAAGGCACGCATTTTTATTTTCAAAATCTGATTTTGTCAGTTACTTCAGTGAGCCAGGTGAGATACCAGTCCATGAATTTCATGCGGGGTTTACCATCTTTCTGTAATGGATATAACCCTTTATGATCTGTCCGATCATCGCACCAAATATTCCCCCGCTCAGGACCAGTAATGATGAGCCATTGGCGATATGCACAGCCAAGGTGGCAGATGGGAATTGCTCCATTGATATGGTTTGGGTTGAAATAATTTGCTTCGAATGCGGTCACTTGTCTTTCGAGTTCATCGTCATCTTCGAGGTCATAGTCAGGTTCTTCCTGAAGATCATTCCAGGCTTCCGTATGTGGGAAGGGAAGAGCCAAAATACCCACGAAGCCGTCATTTTCCTTCCATTTCGCATATCTCCATCCATTATCCATTTCGCCAAGTTTGAACAACCCATAAGCTGGGCCGGCTCCTCCGTTTCCAACGTGCAAGAGGAAATCGCGGTATTCTTCAGGTAACGAAACTTGGTGGTGCTGCTCAAACTCCTGAATTTCTTGTTCGGTCAGAACTGGGTGGAGTTTGAATTGATGTTCCTCGGCACCAAAAACCTGGGGGCTCGGTCTCCGTGTAGCAAGAGTGGAAATAGTTTTTTTGATTTGTATGTGGTGAATATTCATATTTGGGCGCACCACCGAATTTCGGTCCGATTCGTTTCGCATCCAGATGGGGGCTGGACGATGAGTTTGGTTTGGTATCCACCGGTTCACCGATGCGTTTGAAACGTTGGTCCAGCGCCCATCCGGGTGCGAACGTGCCTGTCCCTGGATTCCGATGGGTGCGCCAAAGCAGGCTTCCACACCGGATTTTGTGTTAGGCCAAGTCGGTGTTAAAAATAAAGGGCTTGTCAGTACCACCCGTGTGATAAGTACCTTACCGAAAATTTCCAGACATTTTAACCACGAAACACACGAACGACACGAAAAGAATCAAACACTTACCAAACCCAATATCTCAGGAAACTTATGACAAGGTACTTACCACTTTGGAATGAAGTGATCGTATTAGAGAATAGTCAAGTAATTCAATAAATTGAAGTTAGTGAACTACTGACTACGATCTACTGACTACAAACTGGTATAAGCGGGTGGGATTGGAAGCCAGTCGGCCCACCCACTGATGCAGGTGGTACTGACTCACTGGCGTTTTTGATTTGTCTCCGACACAAAATCCGGTAGAAGCAGTAACACCAGTTGTTCGAGTTCGGTGACAAAACTGGGAAACAGTTCGTTGACGGTCATACCAATTTGCAATGGAATCTTCACATTATGCAAAGGCTAAAATATTGAAAATATTGTATTTCTCTTAGCCCTTAGCCCGATACCCTCAGCCCCAGACGTCAAGCCGGAGCACTCCATATTATTTCAAATAAAAATAAATCCCCTCGGCGCGGTAGCGGTACATTTTTGTCAGCGTTGGATTGTGGGCAAATTTAGGGCTTGCCCCAATGGTTTTATTGGCATCCAGCAAGACCACCTGACCGTCGCGCACCACGTAATCAAACTTTCCATAGTCAAAATTCATTTGCTGCCGCAATTCAATAATTTGCGGGTGTGGCTCGACTGATTCGGCGCGAATTTGGGTCTTCCCATTCACAATCGGTTGCGGAGAAGACAATCGAGCACAGGTCAAACGGTCACCTAAAAAATGAAAGTTGAAAATCTGGTACAGCCCATCTTCGATTTGGGGTAGAAATTGCTCGATGATGACTTGTGGGTTGTCACGAAATTTTTGTGGAACGTCATTCAGGCTTGGAAAAATCGGATAGTCCATCGGCGCCTGAAATGGTGAGACATCCGGCAGCAAACCATGCTGGCCAAGCCATTTTCGGAGCCGGACCACCTGTCGCGGAATGCCACTTTGCGAAAGAAGTCGCTCTGGAACTCCGGCAAAGTTCAGATTTGATTTGACGATGACCGGGCCCTGATAGCCGTCTCCCGCTTTGACCAGATAGCGACTATAGGATGATTTGCGAACATCAGCTAACCCAGCATTAAGGGCAACCGGATACTGGCGAGCAAATTCCAGATATTCGTTTGGAACCACTGATAAATCAATATGAACAATCAACACATCAGCCGGGACAAAAGTATCAACCCCGTAAATTTCAATCACTTCCAAACCATCGTTCTTCCAGAACTCCGCCAGCAGGTCAATGGTGTAAGGAACTCGCCAGCCGCGATTTTTTTCATGAAAAAGTATGGCAATTCGTGATTTCATAGAACGATTGAATGCTGGTTTGGCCCACTGAAAAGAAACTATCCAAGATAAAAATGAATTCCGGCGGCCAGGGTTTTGTAGAACCGGGCCAGTTCCGGCGTCCGTTGGAAAACTTTGCGGCTGTCACCAACGGTTTTATTGATGTCAATAATTACAACTTTCCCCTCGTGGAACACATAGTCAATCTTCCCATAATCAAGATGAACATCAGCGAACTGTTCAAGAACTTCAGAATCCGGATCAACATAGTCAATGCGTTGATAGGTTCTACCGTTGACAATCGGGTGATGTCCCAGCAGGCGGGTCCCAGTCCGCAGGTTCCCTAGAACATACAGGTTATGGATGCAATACAATTCTTCCTGCCGGCAAGTGAAAAACTTTTCAACCACGACGTCAGGATTGTTGAACAAGGATCTCGGAACATCCTCTATCCGATCAAAGATTTGATACTCCAGGTTTGATTGAAACACAGATGACTTCTTCAGAAATGGGAAGATCCGATGTTGGAGGCGTTTCAACCAAAAAGAAGATTGGCGGAGCTGAGCTTCTTTCAGTTTTCGTTCGGGTGCTCCGGCATAGTTCAAATTGGATTTCACAATCACCGGTCCGACATAAAGATCACCGGACTTTACTAAGTTGCGGCTGACGGTCGTTTTTCGAATGTCAGTCAACCCGGTATTGAGCGCAACCGGATATTGCCGGGCAAAGTCGAGATATTCTGGCGGGACAACTGAAAGATCAATATGAAGTATCACGACGTCTGCCGGGACAACTCTGTCAACACCATATATTTCAATGACTTCCATTCCTTCTTCTCGCCAGAGTTCAGCCAGTTCGTCAATCATGTACTGTGATGAGCGATCATACTGAAACTCATGAAAAAGGATGACGATTCGTTTTTTCATAGAAATTCTGAGATGTTGAGAACCTCAATCACCTCAATTGCGCTGGTTTGTCAGAGATCAATCAGAAAATCAATAACCCGCCTGTCCATAAGATTTACCAGGCGGTGGCGCCACCATCTACGACCAGCACCTGGCCAACCACAAAATCCGAAGCACGAGAGGCTAAAAACAAGACGGCGCCTTTGAGTTCATTTTCCTGACCGACGCGACCCAACGGCGTGGCGGTTTCGACTTCTTCCTGATGTTCAGAAAGTAAGGCTTCGGTCATTCGGGTTGGGAAAAAGCCCGGCGCCACCGCATTGACATAAATTCCTTTGGGGGCCCACTTCACCGCCAGATCACGCGACATACTGATCATGGCGCCTTTGCTCGCATTGTATCCAACCGCGTCCATCACTGCCGCAGACGAACCAGCCAGACCGGCCACCGAAGCAATATTGACGATTTTTCCACCGCCCACCTTGAGCATTTCCGGATAGACCGCCTGGGCCATCAGAAAGGCACCGGTTACATTGACCGTCATCACCTGATTCCAGCGGTCAAGCGACATGGTTTCCGCCGGGGCTTTCCAGGTAATTCCGGCGTTGTTGATTAAAATATCCACCCGGCCAAAGCGTTCGACCGTCTGGGCAACCACGTGTCTGGCATGCTCGGGATTGGTGACATCACAGGCCAGCGCCAGTGCGTCAATGCCAGCATTGGTTAATTCTTCAAGGGTTGGATCCAGCCATTGTTGCCGCCGGGCGGTAATCACGACCTTGGCGCCGGCTTCGCCCAGACCGAATGCGATTTCCCGTCCCAGCCCACGTGAACCGCCAGTCACAATGGCCACTTTTCCTGTCAAATCAAAAAGTTCTTTTACGTGCATGTCAATTCCTTTCAACAAGTACCAAAGTTTTGAGAGCCTTATTTTTTCACCACGGAGGGCACAGAGGAACACAGAGGAAAATCAACCGGCCTGCTGGCGTTTTTCTTCCAGTTCCATCCAGCGTTCGAGGCTGGTTTCAAGATCCTGGTTGATGCCGGCCAGTTCGTCGGTAAGGTCAGAAAGCAACTGGTAGTCGCTTTCAATCCCGAACTCGGCTGGCTGGCTGAGTTTCGTTTCAATCTCAACCTTTTTTTGCTCAAGCGTGGCAATCTCTTTTTCAAGCGCGGCCAGTTCCAGCTTTTCCTTATAAGACAGTCCTGGTTTCGGCGTCTTTTTCGGCTGGGGATTGGCGGCCTGGGCTTCGGCTTTTTGGGATTTTGCCTTGTCTTCTTCCTGGAGCGATTTCAGTTGCGTGTACAGGCTATAGTTTCCAGCATGGTTGACAACCTCTCCGTTGCCTTCAAACACCAGCATCGAGGTGGCCACTTTATCCAGGAAAAAGCGGTCGTGAGTGACGAACAGCACACACCCGGCAAAGGAATTGAGCAGTTCTTCGACCCACTGCATGGTGTCAATGTCGAGGTCGTTGGTGGGTTCGTCAAGTACAAGCAAGTTGGCTTCCAGCAGGAGCAATTTAGCCAGTTTGAGCCGGGTCTTTTCGCCGCCGCTTAACGAACAAACCGGAACATCGAGCCGCTCATTGGCAAACTTAAAGTCGCTCAGGTAAGACCGCACATTGCGAAATTCGCCGTTCACTTTCACAAATTCAGCATTTTCGGAAATGAATTTCCAAATGGTGTCTGGGGTCTCCAGTTCATCCCGGTCCTGTGAAAAATACGCGATCCGGGTGTTTTTGCCGTGGATGACCTCGCCGGATGCGGGTTCGGCTTGTTTGAGCAAAACCCTCAGGAGCGAAGTCTTCCCGCACCCATTTGGCCCAAGCAATGCCACGCGTTCACCTTTTTTCAGAATGAAGTCCAGCTTGTTGACCAGCGTCCGGTCTTCAATTTTTACGGTCAATTGCCGGGTTTCCAGGATTGTATTGCCCAGGTTTTTTTGAATCGCGTAATGGGCTGAAAGATTGAGTTCGGCTTCGCGCCGGGCCTGTTCGCGGAGTTCGAGCACAGAGTTGATTCGATGTTTGGATTTGGTGCCGCGGGCCCGCACGCCCCGGCGGAGCCAGGCTTCTTCACGTCGCAACAGGTTGAGCAATTTGGCGTGTGACCGGGCTTCCTGGGCTTCGGTCTCTGCCCGGGCCATCAGGTAATCAGAATAGCCGCCCTTATAGCCAATTGCTTTGCCGCCGGAGAGTTCAACCATCCGATCCACAATGTTATCAAGGAAATACCGGTCGTGGGTGATCAACAACAGCGAACCTGGGTACGTGTCGAGATACTGTTCCAGCCAGGAAATCGTGGTCGCATCCAGGTGGTTGGTGGGTTCGTCAAGTACGAGCAGATCCGGATTGCGCAGGAAGGCACAGGCCAGCGCGACGCGTTTGCGTTCGCCACCGCTGAGTTCTCCCATCCGTTTCTGGTCATCTGGAATATCAAGGTACCCGCGCAACATATCGAGCCGGTGCTGATATTGCCAGCCGCCGAGGTGCTCTAACCGGTGTTCGATTTCATCGTGAGCTGCCTGGAGCTTGAGAAATTCGGTTTCGTTGGTGGTGGCGGCCATTTGTTCAGTAATTGCCTGATAATCGGCGATGACTTGCTGGATTTCGACCAGGCTGGCGGCCAGGGTATCGTGGATGGTGGCAGTTGGGTCAAACTGGGGTTCCTGGGGAAGCACACCGACGGAAATGCCTCGCCGGAGCGAAACAACCCCCGAATCAGGCTCAACTTCGCCGGAAATCATATTAAAGAGCGTGGTTTTTCCGCTGCCATTGGCGCCAATGATGGCAACCCGTTCACCGAGATTGATGGCGAGGGAAACTTTATCGAGGACGGGTTGTAACCCGAAGGATTTGGTAACTTGTGTAATGCTGAGGATATTCATTTTTGAATTGGCTTATTTGAAGAGGTTGCGACAATATAGCCATCCATTCCCCAAATATCAAAAAAAGATACCTTTGGAGTGCGGTCTCCTTGACGCCGATTTGATCTTGAGCGGCTTGAGGCGACATCTCTGAACTCGAAAAAGATATGAAAATGCGCATCATCGCGATTGCAAACCAAAAAGGTGGCTCGGCGAAAACCACCACCACGATCAATCTTGGAGCCGCGCTGGCGCTCCAGAAAAAACGGGTGCTGCTCGTTGATATGGACCCGCAAGGCCATCTGGCTGAAGGATTTGGGATTCCAGCAGAGTCCATCGAGAAAGACATATCGCTGGTCCTGGAAAAAAAAGCCAAACTGGCTGAGGTCATTCAAAATCTGCGTCCAAAACTTGACCTGGCGCCCTCAAATATTTTGCTTTCCCAGACCGAAGCGGTCCTGTTCACCAAAACTCGGCGTGAAGATCGCCTGAAAGCTGCCCTCCAGCAGTTGAACCAGGAATATGATTTTGTGCTGATTGATTGCCCGCCGTCGCTTGGGTTGCTCACGGTCAACTGTCTGGCAGCCGCCCAGGAAGTTTTGATTACGATGGCGGCAGAATATTACGCCCTGCTCGGCGTTGGCCTGCTGCTCAACACCCTTGAAGACCTTCGGGAAGAACTCAACCCCGATCTGAAAATTCTGGGAATCGTTGCCACTCGGGTGACTCGGACGACCCATTCCCGCGATGTGCTCTCACACGTCGAAGAAAACCTCACCTCACGGGCCCGGTTACTGAAAACCCAGGTCAAAGAACAGGTTGCCTTACGAAATTGTGCTCTTTCAGGCCAAACAATCTTTGAATTTGCTCCCGATTCCGAAGCTGCCCAGAGTTACACTGCCCTGGCCAAAGAAGTCATTAAAGAGCGAGTAGCGAGATAGCGAGATAGCGAGTGCCATGGGCCTGTGAATTAACTTTTTCATCCTGTAAGGATTCCTCTGGCTTTTTCTGACTACTCGCCACGCGTTATCTCACTATTCGCTTTATACTTCGCTACTTCACTCTGATTGGCATAGCCTTTTCAATCAATTCTGAATAGTATTGGCGCGGCGCAACTAGCGGTTGTCAAACGCTTCACTCATTCAACCGCCGTTTCAATCTCACACAACCTACTTCACAAAATAGCCTCCCTTGCACCCATGCTTTTTGAACCTCGGTCCGTCCTGGTGACTGTCGTGGCTGTGCATTTTAAGTCGCACCGTATCAGTTCTTTGGTACAACCACGCCGTGTGGGCGCTGGAGGAGTTTTGTTCATCGAGGATTTGCATGAAATTCAACCGACTTGGAAATACAGGATTGAAGGTCTCTGAAGTTTGCCTTGGGGCAATGACCTTTGGCTCAAATTTTTACACCATTGCCCAGGTTGATCAGGCTGGGGCCGATGAAATGGTCAAGGCTGCGATTGAAGGCGGTGTGAACTTTTTCGACACCGCCGATATTTATTCCTATGGTGAATCTGAAACAGTTTTAGGCCAGGCCCTGCGCAACACGGGGCTTGGTCGGGATAAATACCTGATTGCATCCAAAGTTCGAGCCGGAATGAGCGAAGGCGCCATCACCGGCACCAGCGACCACAACAACGTTGGGTTATCTCGTCACCACATTTTATCTTCAGTTGAAGGCAGTCTGCGGCGGTTGGGAACTGACTACATTGATCTGTATCAGGTTCACGGCTGGGACATTGCCACGCCGCTCGAAGAAACCCTGCGGGCGTTGGAAGATCTGGTCCGTCAGGGGAAAGTTCGGTATCTGGGATGCTCGAATTTTGCCGCCCGGCATCTGGCCAAGGCGCTGGTTCTGGCTGGCGAGCGTGGGTGGGACCGCTTTGTGTCGCTCCAGACTTATTATTCGCTGGTGGCGCGCGACATCGAGCACGAATTGCTTCCACTGTGCCGTGAAGAAGGTGTCGGGGTATTGCCCTGGTCGCCGCTTTCAGGTGGGTTTTTAACTGGGAAATATCGTCGTGAAGGCGTGGTCGAAACCGGTGGCCGACGAACCCGTGGGGCCTTCCCTCCAATTGATGAAGAACGCGGGTATGATGCTGTTGAAGCCCTCGACGCCATTGCCAAAGACCGAGGGGTGACCATTGCCCAGGTGGCCCTGGCGTGGATCCTGGCCCAGAAGGGGATTACTTCGGTGATCATCGGGGCCAACAAAATGTCACAACTCAACGACAACTTAAAAGCGATTGAAATTCAATTGACTTCTGAGGAACTTGCCACGTTGTCAGCCACCACGCAACCACCAACCCAATATCCAGGGTGGATGTACATCCATCAAAATCAAAATCGTCTGTAACTGAAAATGGTCAACCGTCAGTGAAATTTGTGGTGAGTAGGAATCTGAACAACCCCAGTCAGGTGTAGCAACGAAAAATTCCAGCCTCGATTCAAAGAACTGCCTCAGGTGGAATATCACTTGCTTATCAGGTTTTACAACAGAGTAAGATTGAATTGACGGTTGACCAAAAGGAGAACAACAGATGATCGGGAAAATGATCGCACAGTACCGCATCGTCGAAGCGCTTGGAAAAGGCGGCATGGGCACGGTGTATAAGGCCCAGGACACCCAGTTAAATCGGACGGTGGTGCTCAAGCTTCTGTCCCAAAATCTGCTGGGGAATGATAAAGCCCGAAGCCGATTTTTGCGCGAGGCCCGACTCGCCTCAGCGCTGGATCACCCGAACATCTGTACCATCTATGAGATCCAGGAAACCGGCGGCTATTACTACATTGCCATGCAATACATCGAGGGGCAGACGCTGAAGCAGGCCATTAATCGGCGACCATTGTCTAATTCGACCTTTCTGTCCATTGCCTTGCAAGTCGCCGATGCCCTGGCGAGCGCCCATGATCGAGGTGTGATCCATCGGGACATCAAACCTCAAAATATCATGATTACCCCGCGCGGACAGGCCAAAGTTCTTGATTTTGGTCTGGCGAAAAATATCAATGAATCAAACGGCCCTGCTTCGGGAGCAATGGTGAGCGGAGATTTAACGGACCAGGGAAAAACGCTGGGGACGCCTTCCTACATGTCTCCGGAACAGGCCCGGTGCGAACGACTTGACCGCAGATCCGATATCTTTTCATTTGGCACGGTGCTTTACGAAATGATCACGGGCCAGAAAGCGTTTGCCGGCAGCAATACCGTTGACATTATGTATGGGGTTTGCAATCAGGAGCCAAAGCCGATTGCTGATTTGAACCCCAAGGCCGGTCCTGGATTTCAGGAATTACTGGCCCGGGCCATGGCCAAAGATCCAAATCGCCGGTATCAATCCATGCAGGCGCTCATTACTGATTTGAAGCACATTACGGCAACGACTGGAGGTCGGGTTGGGATTCCCGATGGTCTGCATCAGCCATTTGCGCCGGTGGTCCGGGCTGGAGGTTGGATGGATCGCCTGGTGCCGCCAGCCATTCGACGGGTGTTTTTCAAAAGCAGCGCCAGTGGGTCGGCTGAACTGCCACCCCAACGCGATTCGAGCCAGCAACTCCTCCCCAGCAGCGAATCACGGTCAGCCCAGGGGCCTGACTTTTCGATTCACGATGATTTCCCACTGATTCCCGGTCAGCACAAAACCCTGGCGGTCCTTCCGTTTCGAAATCTGGGTGGCTCCATTGATGAAAGCGCACGCGTCTCGCTTCTGGAAGCGTTGATCATCGAATTGACCAAGTTTAAATCGCTCACCATTCGCCCAACGAGCATGGTGTTGCAATACCTTGAAGAAGAAACCAATCCCACCGAAGTCGGTCGCAATCTGGGTGTGGATGCGGTCTTACTTGGAAGTTGCCTGGGTTCAGTCAATCGGCTGCGGGTCACGACCCAATTGATTGATATCATAACCGGAAACATTCTTTGGGCTGGCAAAATTGATGTAAATAATAATGATCCCATCAGGTTACTGGATCAGATGTGTCAGCGAATTGTGAGTGAATTAAGCAAGAAGGCAGCCGGTTCGGCATTTGACCTGCTGACTGATGAAGATCAGGACGTGCGGATGGATGCGATTTCGGCGCTCAAGTTTTCCAACGATCCCAAAGCGATTGAAGCCCTGGCCGAAGCCCTCAAAGACCGAAGCCAGTTGGTCAAAGCCGCCGCCGCCGATGCGCTGGCCTGTTTCGGACGCCGGGCAACGCCGATTTTGTCACTCGAAATTGAAGATGCCCTGGCTCGTCAGGATATGGGCACCGCCCGGTATGGTGTCCAGGCTGCGGGTCGGATCCAGAGTAGTGAACTGGTGCCGATTTTGCTCGAAGCCCTGGTTTCGGATGATAGCTTTGTGGCCAGCGAGGCCGCCCTGGCACTCGGCAATATTCGCGACCAGCGGGCGTGCTCGGATCTGGTTGAAGCCCTGTCCAGAGCCGATGCCAACATCCGATTTGCAGCCGTTCAGGCCCTGGGGCTGATTGCGGATCCGCAATCGCTGGCGCCACTGGAAAACCGGCTTCGTCAGGATGAAGACGAGGGAGTCCAGGCCAAAGCCCTCTGGGCCATCAATCGAATCCGCCGCAAACCCTTTGGAACCCAGACCTTTACCATTGTTCACACACCATTGCTCCAGCGGCATTGATTGGCCGAATGAAGAATTGAAGAATGAAGAATGAAGAATTGCCTAAATTTTGCCCAAAAGTAGGAACACCTTACTCAAAGATCAGTACCGACCAGGTCGCGGCGGCGCCCGTAAACAAGAAGTGACCAGATCATTGAGTTGAATCAAATTTCACCCAAATCGAGCCTTCGCGATGACGAAACTGACTTCCACCCTATCCTTTATGTCCTTTGATTGGGGCTCAATCAACCATCTGGATGACTAAAACTGAGGAAGGGATCGGTATTTTGGGCGAAATTTACGGAATGAAGAATGAAGAATGAAACGGGGAATGAGAGTGCTCAGCTTCTGTGAAGACACAAACAATTCCATATTTTTTCTTCCGACTAGAAAAAATCCACGACGGTCCGTGGTGGAATTCGATACTATATAAAAGTTCAAGTCACGAACGGTTTTCAATTCTTCATTTTCAATTCTTCATTCTTCCCAGGGGACGATTACCATGACTTCTTCCGTGCTCTATGTCGGAGCCGATATCGGGCGCTCGACGCGGGTGGCGCTGGTGGATGACCAGGGGGCAATTCATCGTCAAACCCGTGTCCCAACTGAAACCAGGAGTGCCCGTGCCCTGGTCACCGGGCTCATTCAGGTCATCAATCAAATGAAGGAACATGCCCACTCGCCGGTTCAGTCAGTCGGAATTGGGTTGCCGGGACTGGTTGATTACCGTACCCAACACATCGAAGTTTTGACCAATTTTGTCAATATCTCAGCCATCAACCTGTTTGAAGAACTGCAGCGTGCCCTGAATCTCCCGGTTTTGTTTGATAACGACGCCAATATGGCTGCCTACGCCGAGTGGAAATGCGGGGCGGCAAAGGGTGCCGATGATGTCCTTTACATTTCATTGGGACGCGGAATTGGGAGTGCCTTGATTTTAGGTGGTCAGCTCCAGCGCGGAGTCAGAGGTTTTGCCGGTGAGTTCGGCCACCAAAAAATTGGCGGAACCGACACCCTTGAGTGCAGTTGCGGGGCTTCCGGGTGTCTGGAAACCGTGGCGTCGGGGCCAAATATCGTTCGTCGGACGCGGGAAAAATTGTTTACGTCGCCTTTATTTTCCCAATCTATCCTGGTTGATAAAATGCGTGGTCGCCTGACCTGTGATGATGTGGTCAAAGCCGCGATTGCCAATGATGAACTCTCGCGGACGGTTTTGATTGAAACCGCCAGCTATCTCGGGATGGCCGTGGCCAACGCGGTCAATTTGCTGAATGTGGAAAAAGTTATTTTGGGTGGTCCGGTGATGGCGGCGGGTGAATTTTTGCTTGATTTTATTCGGGATGAAGTTTCCAAACTGGCCTTTACTCCACTTTTTGCGTCCTGCCAGATTCATATCGGTCAACTGGGTGACGATGCTGGCGAAATCGGGGCTGCGTTGATGGCACGGGATTTCACCAGGGGGCAGGCGGCTACGAATTGATCCGGATTCGAATCCACACCCAGTCACTCGATTTGAAAATTCGAAAATCAGCCTGCCTGACCTGACCTTTCGCCAATCGGGTTTGGACATTGCTCAACCCAATCCCGGTTCCTTCTTCAAACATCGTCCGATCTACTGTTGAAACCCACCGGCCTGTATTGGCTATCCTCAACTCCAATCTTTTTTTGCGATACCGGGCCGAGATGCGAATCACAAGCGGCCTGGGGCTGGTTTGCATTCCGTATTTAATTGCGTTTTCCACCAGCGGTTGGATGAGAAATGTCGGTAATTGAGCCTTTTCCGAATCTGGCGAAATATCAAACTGAATTTCAAGCCGATCCTCGAACCTGACCTGCTGTAATTCCAGGTAATGGCGAATCGCTTTGACTTCGTCCTTTAACGGCACCAGCGTGATATCGGTGGTTTGAAGCGAATAGCGGAGAAATTCCGACAATCCGGTGACCATTTGAAAGGTTCGTTTCGGGTCAATAAACGCCAGAACCCCAATTGAATTCAGCACATTAAACAGAAAATGCGGGTTGAGTTGATACCGTAGCATTTGAAGTTGTGCCTGTTGGGCATGGGTTCGGGCTTCGAGTTCGCGTTCACGTACCAGTCGGTTTTCATCGTGCAAAAGTGCGTTGGCTGCAGCCAGTTGATGGTTGGCGTCAGCCAGCTCAAGCGTGCGTTGTTCGACTTTGGCTTCCAAATGTCGGTTGAGGGCATCGAGTTCAGCATTTATTCGGCTAAATCGGGTTGAGAGCGAAATCAGCATGCTCACAACCAGTGCGAGAAACCCAATTGGACCAGGCGGATAAGCCGAGAAGTAGCCCTCAAGCGAAGCAATCATAAAGATTTGGGAGATAATCACCCCGAGAATCCCAAGGCTGATAATCTGGGCGTCAGTGTTTCCTTGCCACGCTTTCTTCAAAACCACAGTTGAAAACCAGATTCCCCAAATCAGCGGGAAGCTCAATGACACCCTGGTAAATTGGGTCATGACAATCGGAGGATAGACCACCACCAGCACCACGCACCCCAGCAGCAGTCGCTGGATACTTCGAACCCATTTGTTTCTTCCGGTTCCAAACAGACTATCGGCAAATTCAAACCCGAAAATAATGGCGAAGAACGAGCCCACACGGGTTCCCGCCATCAATTTCTCAACTGAAAAATATTCAGCCGGCCACAATGAAATACTGATCGCAACCAGGGAGATTGAAAACGTAATCAGTGCAAACCAAAGATATTCTTTGAGTTGTCGCCGTTGAGCAAACAACAAAAGGTGATACAAACCGACCAGGGCAATGAGGCTCGCCACAAAAAGTCTCGGAACATCCTGAAGCAGATCGTGTTGAATCCCGGTTTGCGCGTCCAGCGACAGGTAGGCGAAATCCCCAATCCGACAGGTTGGGGCTGGAAAAGTCCGCCATCGGTAAAAGGCTTTGGCAAAGGGTTTTTCCCACCGGGTTCGCAGGGCAATGACAACTGTTCCTGAGGGATCAACGATTTCCGAGGATAGGGGAAAGATGGTGGTTGTGGGGACAGAGGTCTGACCGGATGGGGAATATTTGCCGACCTGCCCAACCTTTTTCCCATTCACAAACACTTCATATCCACTAAAGGTCACCGGACTCAGCGCCAGTCCGCAGTTTGATTCAAAATAAGCTGGATTGATTTGAAGCGTAACTCGATACCAGCCGACGTGGGCGTATTGCGAATGTTCTTCTTGAATCCAGGCTTTCGAAATATTGATTGGTTCCCACGCGGAATCATCAAATTCAGGCTTTGCCCAGTCTGGGTTATCGCCTGGGCTCATTTTCCAGATTGACGGAAGAGTGAAGACCGAAGTTGGGGATTGGGCAGGAATTACGTGCGCGAAAAGCAGCAGCGGTGATCCCCAAAGCAGTATCACCATCAGACACCATCTCATAAGGAAACTATTGTAGTTTAAGGAGTTAAAGTAGTTCCTCATGAGAATGGAATATATTAGGAGAGAAGGGAGCTTATACCATTTTGCAATGGAATCCCCGCATTAGAAAATAGTCAAGTAGTTCAATCAAAAGAAGTTGATGAACTACTGACTACGAACTACTGACTACAAACTGGTATTATCGAATTTGTTCCCGCAGGACCGAGAGAAACCGTCGTCCCATTGGAAACGGTTTTTCAGCTCCACGCAAAAAAACGCAGTATGAAGAGTTCGGTGATCGCTCAACCCGGTCTACATAATCAAGATTGACAATGATTGAGCGATGAACCCGCAAAAAATGGCGGCTTGGCAGCCGTTCTTCCCACTCGGTCATGGATTTGCGAACAAATGCCCGCCGCCCATCAGTGGTGATGACATGCGAATAATCGCGCTCAGCCTGGATGACCTGGATGTGGTTGATTTTGACGAATTGTTGCCGCTGGCCTGAGGCGAGAAAGACGGCGTCGTCATAGGTGAATTTACTGGAATCGGGGGCGGCACCAGCGTTGGGGTCAGAACCTGAATCAGATGGTGGGGTATCAAGACGAGCCAGGGTTTGGGCCAGCCGTTCGGGTGAAACAGGTTTGAGCAGGTAATCGAGGGCATTGACTTCAAAGGCGCGAATGGCAAATGAATCGTAGGCAGTCACAAAAACGATCTTGAACGTTCCATCAATCCGATTCAACAGGTCAAATCCAATTCCATCAGGCATTTGAATATCGAGGAACACAACTTCGGGCGATGTTTTCCGAATAACTTCGGCGGCTTCCGGCACGGAGGCGGCTTCACCCACAATCTGAACGTGTGGGTGATCGGCCAGAAGCATCCGGAGCGCCATTCGCGCCAGACGTTCATCATCCACAATGACGGCTGTGATTGGTCGGGGCATTGGTACACCTGCAAAATCTAAGAGTTCGGGGTTTCGGGTTTCAGGGTTTTGGGGAACTTGAATTATAAATAGTTTCACGTGGGGCAGGACTGAAATTTGAGAAAGACATTATGGCTGATGAATCATGTTTCGAAAACCCCGAACCCTGAACCCTGCTAATCCCCCCGGATTTTGTGGGGTAAGCTCAAAAATGAGTCCAAAAGCCCTAAAAATGGCCTGTTTTGAGCTGTTTTACCTGTTACCCACAAAAACGTGGGTTAGCTAAGTCATTTGTTTTCAATAGAACCCTAAACCATGTACAAATCACCGCTTCTCGTCTTTGTCGCAACTGATCAGGAATTTCAGGCACTCTCATCAATGCTTGGGCAATGGAACCCGGAAAAAGTGAGGCCACAACGGGGAACCGGCTGGCTGGCTGGATATCAGATTGACCTGGTCCAGACTGGAATGGGGCCGGAAAATGCAGCCCATCGGTCACGAACAATTTTAAAGCACCATCCGGCTCGAACCGTCTTGATGTGCGGGATTGCCGGGGCCCTTTCATCGGAATGTCAGGTCGGTGATGCGGTACTGTATACCCACTGCCGTGCTTCCGCTCAGCCAGATATTCAGATTAAAACCACTTCTTCTATAACTGAGTCAATAGTTTCCAGCCTTGAGACTGGTTTAATTCGGACATTTCAAGGTGCAGGTGTGACTTTGCCCAGAGTGGTGTGTCGCGCAAGTGAGAAAGTACAGATCGGAAGTGAATATCGAGCACTGGCAATTGATATGGAAAGTTTTTTCGTGGTGGAAAATGCGCTCCGGGCAAATCGGCAGGTCGCCGTGCTGCGTATCATCAGCGATGATACCCGGCATGATTTGCCTGATTTCAATCAGGCGATAAACAACCAGGGACACATCAATCACCTCAAAATGGCGTTGGTTTTAAGCCGGACTCCACTCCGGACGCTGGCTTTCGCCAGAAGTCTCCACGTTTCAATGACTCAACTTGGGAAGGCATTTCAACTCGCACTGAGTGCGAATCTTTTGTAAAATGCCGCGTTTCTGTTTCGGCAGTTGTTTTGGAAGAAGTCAAGGGGGACCAAATTCAATTTCTGACCAGGGTTCACCTGATTGACTTTTTGCAGGCTCGCACCACCCATCTACTATGAAAACAAAATTATCTGTTCTTTTGTTGAAAGCTCTTTTGAAAAACCGTTCTTTGACCTCAAAGGTCATCGCCCTGGCTGGACTTGTTTCGATCCTGTCAGGGATTGCCGCTCCATTTGGAAATCAGGTCCTGGCTGATGAATCACCTCAAATTGACAAGGGCGGCGTAAAAGTCCAGGTTATTGACCTCAAAGACCTCCCGGTTCCAAATGCGACCATCACCGTCAAACTCATCAAAAACCAGGCCGGTGTCGAAGTCGCCAACCAAACTCCATACCAAAAAATCACCAACGACAAAGGCGAAGCCATCATTCCAGAGCTGGCGCCCGGCATGTATTACCTCACCATTGAAGCTGAAGGCTATCAACCTTTAAACGAACCCGAAGTTGAGGTGATGGCTGGGGCCATTTCGACGCTTTCAATCCAGATGCCGCCGAAAATTACTTCGGAAGACACGGTTGAAGTTCGCGCCGAATCCGACAAGTTGATTGAGCAGGCAGCAGCCCCGCAGGCCCAGGTCACAACGCAAATCATTCGCACGGCACCCTTGCTGAGCCGAACGTTTGACGCCGCGCTGCCGATTGTCCCCAATGTCATCCGCGACCCGAACGGGAAAATCAGCATTAAAGGCGGTCGTGAAGATCAGAGCGCGTTGCTGGTCAACAATGCCGACTCGACCGATCCGGCTACTGGAAATTTCGCCCTGAGTATCCCGCTCGAATCCATTGAACAAGTCAAAGTTTTTACCAACCCATATCTTCCTGAATATGGACGGTTTACCGGCGGCGTGACCAAAGTGGAAACCAAGCGTGGCGGTGAAAAGTGGAAGGCTGAAGTCTATGATTTCTTTCCCGAACCACGATTTCGCGGCGGTAAGCTCTTTGGTTTGGCGAACTTCTCGCCTCGGTTACATTTCGAAGGCCCGATTCTGAAAGACAAACTCTATTTTTCGCAGGGCCTGGAATATGACGTAGACAAAAAACCGGTTCGTGGACTGGCCTCGCCCAACAACGAGATCATCCGCAAAGTTGGCCGGAGTTTTTCTCAGTTTGATTATCTTGTCTCTCCGAATCAGACACTGACGGCCACCATCAATTTTTCAAAAGGTGTTTACAAGCACATTGGGCTGGATTTCTTCACGCCACAAACCGCCGCGCCTGATCGTCGCCCAACTGATCTGACCGTGGCTTTGATTGATCGCTTAACTCTGTCAAACGGATCACTGCTCGAAACCATTTTCTCCTACAAGCGGCTTGACACGCGGATCGAAGGCAAAGGACTTGATCCGCTGGTTTTGACTCCGAGTGTTCGTGAGGGAAACTACTTTCACTTTGATGATCGGCTAACGGAACGCTATCAACTTCGATCCACCAATGAATTTGCTCCGATTACGGCGGCTGGTGTCCACCGTGTCAAACTTGGTGCTGATTTCAACTACACCCGGAACAATTCGCTCACCATAAACCAGCCGGTTTCAGTCACCCGCATGGACGGCACATTGGCCCAGTTGATTGAATTTACACAGCCTGGGAATTTACGGTCTTACAATTTTGAACTGGCGGCCTTTGCCCAGGACCAGTGGATGATCAACCCCAAATTGAGCCTGGACTATGGGTTCCGGGCAGAAGCAGTTCGGGCCACGGCTGGGATCAATATTTCACCTCGGGTTTCACTTTCCTACTCACCAACTGAAAGTGGAAATACCGTCTTTCGCGCCGGAGTTGGGTTGTTTTATGACAAGATTCCGCTCAACGCCCTGACCTTTACCAATGCGCCAATGCAGACGGTGACCACGTATGCTGCCGATGGCACCACCGTGGTTGATTCGTCCCGGTTCTTCCAAAACGTGCTGGCCGCGCGTCCAAATGGAAAACCGAACAGCGGAGTTGATTTTGCGGCACCACGCAATGTGACCTACAACCTGGAATTGAACCGGCGAGTGACTCAAAACATTTTGTTGAAGCTGGCTTATCTGGATAGCAAGACTGACAACGACCTGTATGTTTCGCCGGTGACCACTGACACGGGGAACCAGATTGTACTCAACAACAACGGACGTGGGCGGTATCGTTCACTTGAGGCCACCGTCAACGTCAAGATGAATCCAGCCCGTGAACTTACCTTTTCGTACATCCGCAGCCGTGCGCGAGGCGAGCTGAACAACTTCGGCAGCTATTTCGGTGATTTCCCCGACCCGGTTATTCGGCCTAATGAATACTCGCAACTGGTTTCCGATGCGCCAAACCGGTTTCTGGTGCGGGGCAGTCTCAAGCTCCCTTACGGCCTGACGGTTGCCCCAATCTTTGATGTCCACACCGGGTTCCCCTATTCAGTGCGTGATGAACTGCAAAACTACGTTGGCCAGCGCAATAGCGACAATACCCGGTTCCCGCGCTTTGCGTCGCTGGATGTGGCTGTGACTAAAGAATTTAAGGTCATGGAGAAATACACGGCGCAGTTTACAGTCACCATCTTTAACGCCACCAACCACTTCAACCCACGCAACGTGTTTGCCAATATCAACGGGCCTGAATTTGGGACCTTCTTCGCCAATTACCGGCGGTTTTACCGACTTGATTTTGGGTTTAACTGGTAAGAAATTGTGCAATCAGGATGCACCCCCAGACGATTCTTTGAGGAAGCCCAGATTATGAGATTTACCTGCATTATAGAGCGTGAAGGCAACGGTTTTGTTTCACTCTGTCCCGAACTCGACATTGCCAGCCAGGGTGAAACGATAGAGGAAGCTCGATCAAATCTAGGTGAAGCCATCTCGCTGTTTTTTGAATGTGCTCACCCAGACGAAATCCAAAACCGGGTTCATTCTGAAATATTTATTACACAAGTTGAGGTGCCAGTTGGGTAAGCTCGGAACTTTCTCTGGCCGTGATGTTTGTAGAATTTTAGCTCAATGAGGATTTGTTGAAATCCGTCAACGTGGCAGCCATATCGTGATGCAAAAACAGGTTGGAGAGGGATCAACCATAACCGTTCCAATTCCAAATCATTCGGAACTTCGGATTGGTACGTTGCAATCAATTATCCGTCAATCAGGGGTTCCGAAGTCGGAATTTGAAAAGAACTGATCGCAACCCCACAGTGTTCAATATCATGGTCTGGACTTTTTACCCAAGTTCAGACCATTTTACATCTATGACCTTTTCAACCAACCCCACTGCTCTTCATCGCACTTCGACCTTCCTTCGACTTGGTGTAGACACCGGCGGCACATTTACCGATTTTGTTTTGCTTGAAGGAGCGGCCCTTCGGGTTCATAAAGTCAGTTCAACCCCTGATGACCCGTCGCGGGCAATTCTCCAGGGCGTTGTTGACCTGCTCGGGAAAAGTTCTGAAAACTGCATAACAGTTGATCTGGTGCATGGTTCAACCGTGGCCACCAATGCCTTGCTGGAACGGAAAGGGGCCGCGGTGGCGCTCATTACGACGGCAGGGTTTGAAGATGTCTTGTTGATTGGTCGTCAGACCCGTCCCGAACTCTACAATTTTTTCGTTAAACCCCGGCAACCCCTCATTCAAACCGGTTGTGTTATTGGTCTCAAGGAACGGCTGACGGCAGATGGTTCAATTCTGGAACCGCTTGATGAATCAACCTTTTCTGACGTCGCCACAACCCTGCGTTCCTGGGGTGTGGAATCGGTGGCGGTGTGTTTGCTTCACGCCTATCGCAACCCGGTCCATGAACGCAAAGTCCTGGAATATCTTGAAACTGAAGGGTTTCTGGTCTCAGCCTCGCATCGGATTTTGCCTGAATATCGGGAATTTGAGCGGTGTTCGACCACGGTGGTCAACGCCTATGTCCGCCCCGTTATGTCGCGCTATTTGACTTCGCTGGAAACCAAACTGGGGGCGCTTGAAACGGCTGATGCTCCAGCCTTGCGAATCATGCAGTCTAACGGAGGCACAATTTCGGCAGCCACGGCCCGCACCGCTGCGGTTCAGACGATTTTATCTGGTCCCGCCGGCGGCGCCGTCGGAGCGCGCGAAGTGGCACGGCTGGCCGGGTTTGGACAGGTGATTGGGTTTGATATGGGGGGAACTTCAACTGATGTGACCCTGATTGATGGCGAACTCTCGCGCACGATGGAATCCGTGGTCGGAGATTTCCCGGTGCGGCTGCCAATTATTGATATTCATACCGTTGGCGCCGGAGGCGGTTCAATTGCTTATGTTGACACTGGCGGGGCGCTTCGGGTTGGACCTCAGAGCGCCGGCGCCAACCCCGGCCCGATTTGTTATGGTCGCGGCACTGAACTGACCGTTACCGACGCCAATTTGTTGCTTGGGCGACTCGACCCGGAGCGCTTTTTTGGCGGGCGAATGAAACTTGACCTGGAGCGGGTTCGCCACTACGCCGATGCGTTTGCCAAAAAGCTTGGTATTTCCATTCCGGAACTGGCGGAAGGGATTATTCGCATTGCCAATGCCAATATGGAGCGGGCCATTCGAGTGGTCTCAGTTCAGCGTGGATATGACCCGCGTCAGTTTGCGTTGATGGCCTTCGGCGGCGCGGGTGGAATGCATGCCTGTCAGGTGGCGGAATCACTGGAAATGCCGACTGTGATTGTGCCACGACTGGCCGGAGTGTTATCGGCACTGGGCATGCTCTTTGCCGATGTAGTGAAAGATTTCTCGCAAACGCTCCTGGTACCAGCCCAGGCAATACCATTTTCAGACCTTGAACGTCGCTTCCATCCGTTGATTGATCAGGCCCGACACGTTTTGACTGATGAAGGGTTTACCTCGGAAAAACAGGCGTTTGAACTTGTGCTTGATCTTCGCTACACAGGGCAATCGTATGAATTGACCATTTCATTGTCCAAAGCCTTTGAAGCAGACTTTCATGCAGCGCACGCCAGAACCTATGGCTATGCCAATCCAGAACGCGAAGTCGAAATTGTGAATCTCCGGCTCAAAGCGGTTGGATTGACCTCAAAACCGGTCTTACCACAAGTAACTGAAATACAAGAATTTATTGCTGAACCTTCGGGCTTTGGGACTGCTTATTTCGGTGGCAAGCGAGTCAAAACCGCGATTTTTGACCAGCCTGCGCTTTTAGCCGGAGCCACTGGTCGCGGCCCAGCTTTGATCACCGGACCGGAAACTACGATTGTGATTCCCCCAAAATTTTCATTTCGGGTTGATGGGTTTGGGAACGTGATTCTCGAAGCCGTGAAGAAATCGGGCTGAGGGTTTTATATTTCTGTGTGTTTCGTGTATTTCGTGGTGGCTGTATTCGAAACTCGATATTCAAAAAGAGGTGAGCTATGGCGATTCGTCGAATTGAACCTGGTCCAGGGCAGGAATCGGTGTGGGATTACCCACGTCCACCACGATTGGAAGCTTCATCAAAACACATTCAGGTTTATTTCAACGGCGTACTGATTGCCGATTCACTCCGGAGCCAGCGGGTGCTTGAAACGAGTCATCCGCCGACGTGGTACATTCCGATGGATGACGTGAAAATGGAATATTTGTCGTTATCGCCCAAGGGTTCTTTCTGCGAATGGAAAGGGCAGGCGGTGTACTACACGGTGAATGTGGATGGCGTCGAGGCCCGCGATGCGGTGTGGAGCTATCCCCACCCGACACCATCCTTTTCCGGAATCAAGAACTATCTGGCTTTTTACCCAGGCCGGATGGAAGCCTGTCTGGTTGACGGAGAGCGTGTCCAGGCCCAGGCAGGGGATTTTTATGGTGGCTGGATCACCAGCGAAATCGTCGGTCCGTTTAAAGGCGAGCCTGGAACGTGGGGATGGTAATGACCCCAGGGCTTGGTGCTTAGGGCTTGGGGCCATAAGCGCCAGGATAAGGTTTTAGGCTCGCAGGGTCGTCGTGTAATAGCCGTGGTGCGCAGCCCACGGTCGCGGCCACGACGGGATCCAAACCCGACACGAGCGTCGTTCAACACCAACGGAAAAGACACGGGGTTTCTTATCCTGGCGCCTATGGGGCTTGGGGCTAAAGGGTAAAGAACGTGGTTAAAGCATCGCTATCAGCCAGGTGGTTCCCGCGCCAGGATCCTGGTTATACCATTTTGTAATGAACATCTGGCAGTAGCAATATAGCTAAATTACTGAAAAAGTTTGACTTCCCTGAACTCTGAACCCTGAACCCTAAACCCTGACTGGTATTATTTGAGCCAGTCAGCCGCTGCCGTTGCGGCTGCCGCACTGTGCAAAATTCCATCGTGGCTTTCACCTTCAATAACAACGGTTTTTCCGTTTGGATGGAGGCTGACCACGGCAGCAAACTGGTCAGCCTGAAAGGCTTCATCATTTTTGCCGACTATCACCAGCAATGGCTTATCATCGGCGGTCAGTGCCGATTTGTAGTCATCCGGAGCCATGCTTACCATGGCTCGGTAACTGTAAGCATTGATCGGAGCCTCAGCCGGAACATTAAAGAACAGCGTTTTCTTTGCATTAAGAAATTTGACGCCACAGCTATTGAGCATCAGCAACCCAATGATGCGCGGCAGGTGCAGCTTGATGGGAGCTTCAAATTGGGCGGATAGTTTGTCTGCTGGTTCGGTGCGCATGGTTGGGGAATTGGAACCTAGATGTGGCGCGAACAAAAGATAGCCGTCCACTGCTGGTGACTTACGAGCGGCGGCATATCGCATGGCAATCCCTCCACCCATCGAGTGACCCGCCAAAATGATCTGGCCACCTTTGTGCTGCCGAATCGCGGCAATGACATCAGCCACATCATCTTCATACTGACTGAGATAGGAAATATCACCTCGAATGCCTTCTGAGTCACCGTGTCCACGAAGGTCAAGGGCAACGACTTCTGCTTTTGTTTCAGCGTGAAGGTGGCGACAGAGTTCGAGACCTTCCAGGCTGTTGCTCAAAACCCCGTGAAGAAAAACCAGCGTCACCGGGCTTTCGGATGCAAATTGGCGGCTTTGCAGGCGGACGCCATCGCGCATGCGAAACCAGTGAATTTCTCCATCACTGGAAGAAATCACCGGTTTGTCAGTTGATTGACCCGCTGGATGGGTAAATTTCGGCTCCGGCCAATACACCAGGGCCAGTGCGGCCAGAAACCAGGCGACAACCAGACTGAGCGCCGCCAGTGAAAGATAGCGAATGATTTTCTTGAACATGATGTTTCTCCGATGAAATTTTGACAAAGCACAGCCTGACCTCCTCCTGTTTGGGGAAGTGAGAAATAAAGGGCAGGTTGTGCTCTGGGGAAAGTTTGGTGAAGCCGGAGCCTTCAACTCCGGCCAGGGCAGAGGCGGAGGGCTACTTTCCGGTGGATTCGTTTTCGAAGTCGGAAAGGGTGGAGAGAACCCCAAGTGCCTGATTGAGGTTGTTTCCGGCCAGGTCGTTCATCAGCTTTTGAATCCAGGGGATATGTGCCATCCGGTGGCCATATCGTTTGGAAACCCAGATCCCTAACACGACAACCGCAAGGCCAAAGATGAAATTGGCGGCCATCCAGGTCAGGTCAAACGTCGCATAGGCATTTACGCCGAGCCCTCGAAAAACCACAATCAGCAGCGGTGTCCACAGGAGCGGTGCCAGCAAAAAAGTCCACTGTGTTGCGCGAATCCGGTGAATGCGGAGGGTTTCCAGTCT
The DNA here is from genome assembly GCA_016208495.1 of Acidobacteriota bacterium. Lineage (NCBI taxonomy): Bacteria > Pseudomonadati > Acidobacteriota > Acidobacteriota bacterium. The sequence continues at coordinate 40,655 of JACQXX010000118.1, forward strand.
TTTCTGAATGGTCAGAACCGGGGCGGAAAAATCCATCTGGTTAAGCGTTACCAACTGGTAAATACACGAACCCATTAGACCAATGGCGGCAACGTGGAGCGTCAATCCCGGAATGAAAAATGCCGGCTCATGCCAGTGATTAGCCAAAAATGAACCTACCACCAGAACTACTGGAATGGTGAGCAACACCTCGACCCAAATGAAAAACGACAGTCGCTGCAACGCTGATTTGGTCTTCTCCAGTTTGCCCTGGCGGAGCACCTCAGTGTTGAGCCGGATGCTGGTTTCCAGTTTTTTATCAAGCGTTGCCCATTGACGTTGCAAATCTTCAAAATTCATAGTGTCTCCTTACTGTTACACCTTTTCCGTTGCGTCGAAATCACGTTGCAATTTCTGTTTGATTCGGTTGATTTTGGTGGCGACGTTGGTGGTTGAAATGCCAAGGACCGCCGCCATTTCCTCGTGGCTGTATCCGTCGAGATAGAGCAGGATGAGCGCCCGGCTCAGTTCGTCCATTTGATTGATAAGCTGGTTGAGCCGTCGGAGGTCATCACCGGCTTCTTCCATGGCACGATCTGCCACGGCCAGATCAAAGACAAAGTCCTCAATCGGCACCGTATCGTGAAGGCGGCTGCGTTCGCTTCGATAAAAGGAAATCGCCACATTCATGGCAATCCGGTACATCCAGGTCGAAAACCGGCATCGCCCGTCGAAGCGATCAAAGGAACGCCAAAGCTGGATCACAATTTCCTGAATCACGTCGTGGCGGTCTTCGCGGTTTGGACAATAGGCATTGGCCACTTTGTAGAGGATTCTCTTGTGTTCTTCGACAAGTGCCAGAAACCTGTCATGGGTTGCGGTTGCGGTCATAGAGTTCGGTTCGCGTTCGGAAAAAATCAAAATTCGTCTTTGCTCTATGATTCGCTGGGGAAATGAAAAAATCACAGGTAGGTGAAAAAAATCCTGTTTTTAAGGCAGGAATGAATATAGGGCGACTGGAGCACGGGAAAGGTGAGCCTCTTTTGGGCTATGGGCTTTCGGGAAAACCAGTCGCTCTAAATGATTGAGCTGGTTGCTTTTGCGAGGTAATGATTTGAAAGTGGTCCAATCCAGTACCGAAACTGTATCAGGCATCGAGTCCGTGACAAAATTTTCAATCCATACCCCTTTATTGAGCCGATAAGTGAAAAAATTTTATGTAATGGATTTGAAGGTTGGAGCACTACACGGGTGAGTAACTCACGTTCTTGCAATTCAATCCTACAAAACCGTCCACGCGGATTTGTTCACTTATGAATTACCTTCAGGGAGAATACAGTATGAAATTTCAGAGAGAACACGCCTCTCTTCGACTCTTTTTGGCCCTCACGCTGGTCTCCAGCCTGGGTTTTTCAGTACCAGCAACCCAGTTTGCATCAACTCATCACGAACAAGCTAAACCCCTTTTCTTATCTCAATCACTCAAAGCCTCACACCCTAAAGCAAGCACAGACTTTGGGCAACTCCCATTGTACTTTGAACCGAATCGTGGTCAGACCGACAAAAACGTAAAATTTTTATCCAGACAGCCTCAGTCAACATTATTTTTGACCGATACCGAGGCCGTGCTGGTCTTCTCGAAATCCAGGAAACCCAAAATAAAACCTTTTGCCACAGAGAATTATCTGGCTCCATCAGCTTCAGAACCGATGGAAGCAGATGTGGTACGGATGCAAATTGTGGGAGCAAACCCAAATTCAGTGATTACGGGACTCAACGAGACACCAGCCAAAGTCAATTATTATGTTGGCAGCAACCCGACGAAATGGCAGGTAGGTGTTCCGACCTACAGCCGGGTAGCATACAAAGGGATCTATCCAGGAATTGATATGATCTATTACGACCAGCAGGGGCAGCTTGAGTTTGATTTTGTGGTTGCTCCTGGGACAGATCCAAATGTAATTCGTCTGAATTGGACTGGTGCCCAAAAGGTTGAAGTTGACAGGGCAGGTAATTTGCTGCTGGACATCAATGGAAGAACCATCGTGCAACACGCTCCCTTGATTTATCAGCAATCGGAAACGGGTCGAGTCGAAGTGGTTGGCCGCTATAGTGTGGAAACTGGGAAAACAGCGGACAGTCATCAAATTGGATTTGTGGTGGGGAACTATGACACCCGGAACCCATTGGTGATTGACCCGGTTTTAACGTATTCAACTTATCTTGGCGGAAGTGCTGAAGACAAAGGATATAGCATTGCGGTTGACAGTCAGGGGCAGGCCCACGTTTTCGGACGGACCTACTCAACCAATTTTCCAACCCAAAATGCCCTTTCTGGCACGCTGAGCGGGTCGCTTGATGCGTTTGTAACGAAGTTGAATGCAGCAGGGAATGGTTTGATTTTCTCAACGTATTTGGGCGGTTCGGCTGGTGAAGCAACGGGCGAAGGAGGAATTACGCTCGATAATTCGGGAAATGTGATTGTGGCTTCAAATACCAGTTCCTCAAATTTCCCAACAACGTTGTCTTACACAATTCAAGGCGCCGGGATCAATGACCTGTTTATCTCAAAGTTGAATGCCTCGGGGGCCATGGTTGATTCAGCCGTATTGGGCGGAGTTGGTGAAGATTATGCCCATGCCGTTGCTGCGGATACCCAGGGAAATATTTTTGTTACCGGAAATACAACCTCAAATCTGGAATCCGGAGGGAGCTTGCAGTCTCCGCATGCCTATCTATTGAAATTTATCAGCAGCGGTGGCAACAGCCAGGTAAAAATGATCGGGAACGCAACCTCCGCTTATCAGGAATATGGGTACGGTGTGGCTGTAACTTCTGGTGGTGTGATTTTTGTGGTTGGTACGACCGATGATCCAAATTTCCCACTGCTCAACCCCTACCAAAATGTTTACCAGGGTGTCTCAGATGGGTTTGTGGCAGCTTATACCCTGGTGACACCGCCGCCAAACCCAAGGCCAAAGCCTCCGGTTCTCACCCGACAATACTCAACTTATCTGGGTGGCAGCGGTCCGAATGGTGAAGGTGCGTTTGCGGTAACCGTTGATAGCACCGGCGCGGCATACGTGACGGGAACAACAACGTCCGTGGATTTCCCAACTGTAAACCCTTTTCTTACAAGTGGTAGCAGCTTCCTGACAAAAATTACCGGGTATGGGACGAGCGGTGTGGCCTATTCAACCTATCTCGATCTCAACTCGGGCAAAGGCGTGGCGCTTGACAGCAATGGTGCTGCCTTTGTGTGTGGTGGGATTTCAGTTGTCGGTGTGCGAAAAATCAATCCGACCGGGAGTGGTTTTGATTACTCATTCACGGTCGGGGACGGAGAAGGCAAAGCGATTGCCGTTGACAGCAATGGTGATGCCTATGTAACTGGAAATACAAATTCAACGTCTTTCCCAACTGTGAATGCCTTTCAGGGTTCATACCAGGGAGGAACAAGTGACGCTTTTGTCTCAAAGATTTCCCCAAATACTCCATCAGCAACCGTGAGCCAGTTTTATCCAGTTGCATCCTACACAGGGAAGACTTTGACCATCACTGGAACAAATTTTGCGCCGGGAACACAGGTGTATTTCGGTGGAACCCGGATGATTGCGGCAACGACAACCTATGTGAATTCAACCACGCTCCAGGTCGTGGTTCCAGCTTCAAGCTCTGGAATCGGTAATGTGAACGGATACCTGACAATCCAGGTGCCAGGGTTGTCAACGATTACTACGCTTGGGATACCGGCAAATGCTCCAAACCCAGGGAATCCATCCGCTACGTTCCCAGAATTTGTATTGTGGGGAGACACGACCTTGAATGGGGTGGTTGGGACAAACGATCTCACTCTGGTGAATGCTTACATACAGGGTCAGGTCAGCTTTAATGCCAATCAATTGTTGGCCGGAGACGTTGATCCGCTCAATGGGAATAGCAGTCGTGGTGACGGGGCGGTCAATTCTTCAGATGCTGCCTTCCTCCAGCTTGTATTGCAAGGAAGCGCATCCTTCTAACTTTTCAATTCGGAACAACTGACACACGTTAAGGCCAACTCCTACTGATTTGATGAGTGGGAGTTGGTTTCATTTACAATAAAACTTAAAAGGTGGACGGTCTTTGTATTTTTCCCAAACGACAAAGGTTTTGGCATATTTGTCGCCTAATCGGGCGCCATTTCGGAGCAAAAGACCCTCAACAAGAATCATAAATGGTATCAGGAAGACAATATTGCGTTGGAGCGATGAAGAAACGTCGCCTGGAGTTCGGAATTGCTTGTCGTACACTTTTAAGCCAAATAGGGATTTTCCAGGTGATGTTGGTCAAGAGTTCCTTTTCACACATTGGACAAAGTTCATCTGGTAGCTGGGTTTCGCTCATATTTGGTACCATAGGCTTTCCTCTTCACTTGGTGATCAATCAGGCGTTGAGTTGCAGCCGTGTTTTTCGACCTTCAAAGTGTTTCCGAAAAGTAGTAATTGGCCAGGTCAATCCCCAGGCTGCCCAGATGGCACCTTTCAGGGTTAATTTTTGATGATGGTCTCGGGTTCGATAAAAATACCCCTGCTTAATCCGTCCTTCTGACCAATCAGCTTCAAATTGTTCCCATGCCTCGACCTCAAAGCCTGGTGGAGGCGCAATCCCTTTTGAATCCTGAGGAGAAACCAGGTTCACGTGTTGACAATGTTTTTTATAAAGTTCCTGGATATCTCGAATTTTAGGGAGCTGAACTCCATGCCCCCCAGGTATTGAAGGAAGCCATAACCCCAGCGTTTCCAAATTACTTGTGACTACAAACTCACCTGAACTTAAATGTGTTACAAATTGTGTGTAACTTTGCTGTTCATTTACCACGCCCAGTGCTTTTGTAATCATTACTGTAACGAGTGCCAAATCTCCAGTTTGTCTGTTGACAAGCATCGTCAGGTACCCCGAGGTTATTTTGATTGATAGTTGGAGGCGATCCACGACTGTAAACCCTTCAAACCCTAATTTAAACTCAACGTTTCTTATATATTCTTGAGCCTGGGTTGGGAAGTCTTCAATATTTCTCTTTTGGAATTTAATCTGGATTGGAAGTTTGATGATCCATTTGACTGCGATTGGCCCAAAAATAAAAATGGCTAACTCCAGGAAGAGCCATATAGACAATAAATCTAGCAACATAAACATTTACATCCCTCCGACATGATCTTGAGTGGCACAAATTCATGATGTACAGCTACAGAAAATGGCGTGAAAAAGCGAAGAATTCATCGCTGCTGAAAAGCCATATCCTGGATTGTCATCGAATGGCCTCCATCATAAAGACAAAGAGAACTGGGCGCAATAATTTCTTTTTTTGGGTGATATGCACCTGGATGGCAGGTAGAAGCAGAAGGTTGAACGATTAAAATCCTTGTGTTTCGCTGAACTTTGAACCCTCATTGGTATAAGTTGATCCAACCTGTTCGAAAACAACAACTGAAGAACGAAGGATTTTCTGCCTACTTGCCCTTTACCAGCTTCCCGATGACGCTCACCCCAGCCAGGATCAATGCCCCGGCGATGATGCCAATGACCGCATCCAGCAGCGTGGGGGTGATTTTGGCCAAAGTCCCTCCAACTGCTGGAATGCTGTGGGCGTGATGCTCCACGATATGAATCAGGTCGTGTGAACCGGGAATACCGTGGACCAGAATGCCTCCGCCAACCAGAAACATCGCGGCGGTGCCGGCAATCGAGAGTCCTTTCATCAGGTACGGAGCGCCAAGCAAAATCCATTGCCCAAGGCGACGCTGAATTGTCCCGGATTGGTTGTTCAAATAGAGTCCCGCGTCGTCAAGTTTTACAATGCCTCCGACCAGTCCGTAAACGCCAACTGTCATGATCAGTGCAATTCCGACCAGAACCGCGACCTGGGTGCCAAAAGTAACTTTTTCGACTGTTCCCAATGTAATGGCAATGATTTCAGCCGACAAAATAAAGTCTGTCCGAACGGCGCCGGCGATTTTTTCTTTTTCCATCGCCACCATATCTACGGCGGGGTCAGCCAGGGCCGTGATGTGTTCGGTGTGGTGCGCTTCGTCCTCAGCATGACTGTGGAGAAACTTATGCGCCAGTTTTTCAAATCCTTCAAAACAGAGGTATCCGCCACCAATCATCAGAAGCGGCGTGATGCCCCACGGAGCAAAGGCGCTGATGGCCAGCGCCGCCGGCACCAAAATCGCCTTATTTTTGAGCGAACCAACGGCCACGGCCCACACCACGGCCAGTTCGCGGTCGGCATGGACTCCGGTAACCTGCTGGGCATTGAGTGCCAGGTCATCACCTAACACACCGGCGGTTTTTTGGGCCGCGACTTTGGTCATCACCGAAATATCGTCAAGTACCGAAGCAATGTCATCAATCAGGGCTAACAGGCTAGTTCCGGCCATTGGATAAGTTCCTTTGCTGATAAGATAAAAAACTGAATGAAAAGGAGTGTATGCAAAGGCCGTCAAAAAAACATGGATTTTGCCAATGGTCAAGCCAGGTTGGGGCGGAAGAAGGCGGGCTGAAGAATTGGTTTTCTTTCATCCCTCATCCTTCATCCCTCATCCCTTCCTGTGCCCTGAGCTTGCGAAACTTCCGCCCGAAGTCTTCCGCCCTCAAAATGGTTATTGCATTGGTTTTCCATCAAGTGTGGAAGTTTCTTCAATGGTGGTACTGGCCTTCATCTTCCATCCATCTTCGGTATCAACCCAGTGATCTTTCGAAACTGTGACCACGACCAGTTCGTGTGGTTTTCCATCGGGGCCAGTAATGGTTCCTTTGAGCGTTTGTTTCACGGTTGCAACGAGTGTTGTGGCATCGTCACCTTCTTCAACTTTTTCAACTTTGCTCACTGACTCGTGGACGGTTTGCAGGGCGGAAAACATTTGTTCCGTCAATTGCAGGGTTTGCTTATTGGTGAAAGATCTTCCATCTTTGGATTGAAACTTGAAATCTTCGGTTATAACTGAGGCCATGGCCTCAATTTTTTTATCTTTAATGGCCTTATCGAGTTCAGAATAATGCGCTTGGATTTCTTTCGCTTCTTCTTGAACTGGTGCTGCCTGGACAAAAAGCGGCGCAAAGAACAGAAAGAACGCGGTGAGGAACAACATTGGTCGGCGTGTAATTTTCAGTGTGTGCATAGGTGCGGATGACTCCTTGTGAGTTGTGACGTTTGGTTTCCTTGAAGCAAACAGGGGTAGTGAGAAATTCATTTGATTGATTTCATTTTTTCTTCCCCAATTGGGACAACACTTTCCCCAGTTTGTTTTTATCCAGATTGGCCAGCGGGAAGTCTTCTGGTTTGACCATTCGGGATTGGGCGGCAAGTTGGGTTTGGGAAATGAGTGTCGTGAGTGTATCCAGACACAGATGTGAAAGTCGGGAAATAATTACAGCACTGTGTAAATTTTGACTATAGGTCCACACCAGTTTTAATTTTCCACCGGTGATACTGGCCTGAACTTCAAGCAAATGACTGCGAATGCCCTGTCCATCAGCCGGTGACCCTGGTGACTCTGGCGCCACTCTGAATCCAGGTCCACCCGTGACCATGCCGGTATGCGCGTCAAGTTGACCAAAATAGTTAAAGGCAATCTCCGCGTGGGCGGCTGCTGAGAAGTGTGCCTGTAATCCTTGATCCTGGGTCAGGTACCGCAAGAGCCCATAGCCAATCCCACGATTTGGAATTTGATTGAGCATGTGCTGAATTGCCTTGAGGCGTTCGGCAACTGGTTGTCCTGATGCCAGCTCCAGTCGAACCGGATAAAGCGTCGTAAACCAGCCGACGGTTCGCGAAAGGTTGACGTCGGGGAAGAGCTCTTCACGACCATGGCCTTCTAAATCAATGAGGATGGCGGGGTTCAGGGTTCGGGGTTCAGGGTTCGGGGTTTCGGATTCCGAAACAAAAGCCGGTTGGGTATTGGTTGCGGGAAAAATCCATTCCGAAAGGGCAGTGGTCAGGGCAGTCAACAATACTTCGGTGATCTGAGTTCCAAAGGTTTTGGGCACCTGCCGCAACAGGGCTGCCGTTTGGGTTTCGTCAAGTGTTCCCACCACCTCAGCCGCCGATGCCACCGTGTTTTCACCTTTAATAAAGTCAACCGGAATTCGAGCCACAGGTGGTTGAACCCTGTCGAGCCAGAAGGGCGCTTCCCGGATCAGCTCTGGCGATTGCGCATAGGCGTGCAGTCGTTCCGACCAGTCCTTAAACGAAGTCGTTTTGGCTGGAAGTTGAACAGGCTGATTTTGACTGAGCTGGCGATAGGTTGAAACTAAATCTTCAAGCAGAACTCGCCACGACACAGCATCCATCACCAGATGATGAATCACCACCAGCAGCCGGTTGGTCCGGCCCAGGCCAGTTGCAAGGTACACAATGCGCACCAGCGGGCCTTCTGAAAGGTGGAGCGACGCCTGTTCGGTTTGGGCAATATCTGCGATTTCAGTTCCCAGAGCTTCATCGGGAACGTCAGAAAAATCGTGAACTCGCACCACCTCACTCAGTTCCTGATTCAGATTGGTTTGGACGTAGCCCGTTTCTGTTTTGATGAAGCGCATTCGCAACGCATCGTGATGGTCCAGCACGTGTGCCATCGCACGGTTGAGTTTTTCTGGTTCAAGAGACAGCGGCATTTCAAACAAAAATGCCTGATTCCAATGGTGAGGATTCGACAGCGGTTGTTCAAAAAACCAGTGCTGGATTGGTGTGAGCGGAATCGTTCCTGAAACGAGCCCTTGCTCGGTGGAAACGAGCGTTCCAGCTTCGACAATCTGAGCAAGTTCGGCAATCGTCTGGCGTTGGAAAATGTCTTTTGGACTCAGTTTCAGTCCAGCCTGACCTGCCCGGGCAACGATTTGAATCGTCAGGATCGAATCTCCGCCGAGTTCAAAGAAATTGTCGTGAATCCCAACCTGCGGCACCCGCAGCACCTGTGCCCAAATCCGGGCCAGGGTTTCTTCAATTTGGGTTTGTGGAAGCGTGACTTCTTGTGCCGGTGCTTCAATTGCAACCGGTACTCGCAGCAGTGCTTTTCGATCCACCTTGCCATTGGGCAGCATTGGAAATTGCTCAAGCACCACAAATGCCACAGGAATCATGTACTCTGGCAACTGGTCGCCAAGAAAGCCTGACAAAGCCAGAGTTCCGAGTTCCGAGTTCCGGGTTCCGGGTTCCAAGGACAGGTCCTGAGATTTGTATTTGATAAAAGCAACGAGGCGTTTGTGGCCTGACTCATCAGGTTTGGCCAGGACGACGGCCTCGGCCACCTGTGGATGCTGCATCAGGACGGCTTCGATTTCGCCCAGCTCAACCCGATATCCACGAATCTTCACCTGATCATCAATCCGGCCCAGATATTCGATGACCCCATCTGGCCGGAAGCGGGCGAGGTCACCAGTTTTGTAAAGACGTGGGCTTGGGGCTAAGGGCTGAGGGCTAGAAATCATCAATGATTGAAAACCCTCAGCCCCCAGCCCCCAGCCCTGAGCCCCGAGCGCGAAGCGCTCCTGCGTCAGTTCCGGTCGGTTCAGGTAGCCACGTGCCACGCCGTCGCCGCCGATGCACAGCTCACCAGAGACACCAATCGGCACCGGTTGTAAGTTTCGATCCAGAATGTATACCTGAACATTGGCCATTGGGCGGCCAATCGGAAGCTCGGTCCAGGTTTCCATTTCAGGCGACCAGGCTGGTGGTGCGTAGGCAATGCAGGTCACGGTTGCTTCGGTTGGACCATAGCCGTTGATCCAGGACGCACGACCCTGGCCAAGTTTTTGCCACTGAGCCGAAGTCACGGGTGAAGCTTTCTCGCCACCGACAAAAGCCATCCGCAAACTGGCCGGAAGCGGCGTGTTTGAAGCGGTCAATTCCCGCGCCAGTTCGCTAAAGTAAGCTGTCGGCGGGTCAATCACCGTGACTCGATGACGATCAATAAATTCAACAAATTCGGCACAGGATGGCACCACGGTGTGGGTTCTGAGAACGACCGTGGCGCCACAGGTCAGGGCTGAAAATATCTCTTCGGCAGCCGTGTCGAAATTGAGTGAGGCAAATTGCAGAAAACGGTCGCTGGCGTTCAGTTTCAGCAGGTGCTGGACTGCAGAACATAAATTGACGATGTTTCGATGGGTGATCAACACACCTTTGGGCAGTCCGGTTGAGCCCGAGGTATAGATGACATAGGCCAGGGAATCAGGGGTTGGGGGTTGGGGGCTCGGGGTTGGTACAACAGAAGGTTCAAACGTGCTGATATTGACAACCTGTGACTGGTGAACGGGTAAAAAGGCTTCGGATTCAGTGTCAGTGACAATCACCGGAAGCTGGGCATCCTGGATCATAAAGATCAGACGTTCCAGCGGATAGGTTGGGTCAAGTGGAACGTAGGCGCCTCCAGCTTTGAGAATTCCCAGCAGTCCGATCACCATTTCCAGTGACCGTTCCACACAGATTCCGACCAGCGTCTCCGGACCGACACCCAACGAGCAGAGGTACCCGGCCAGGGCATCGGCCCGGGCATTGAGTTCGCCATAGGTCAGTTCTGCATCGCCAAAGACAACGGCGGTGGCCAGTGGCGCCCGCACCGCCTGGGCTTCAAACAACTGGTGCAGGCATTTGTCTTTTGGATATTCAAGATGCGTGTCATTCCATTCAACCAGAATCTGATGGAGTTCCGCCGCGGTCATCAATTGAACGGTTGTTACCGGCTGTTCCGGATTGACGACCAGGTTTTCCAGCAGGGTTTGGAAGTGGCCAAGCATTCGCCGAATCGTCACGCGGTCAAACAAGTCAGTGTTAAATTCGAGGTTCCCGGCCAGTGAATCGCCGGTATCCACCATCGAAAGCGTCAAATCAAGGCGGGCAATCCGGCTTTCAAACTCCACTGGTGTGATCGAGAGTCCCGGCAACGTCTGGCCTTTTTGACGATTTCGGGCCTGATTTCCAAAATCAAACATGACCTGAAACAGCGGTGTCCGGCTCATATCGCGTTCGGGTTGAACCGCATCCACGATTTTTTCAAAGGGAACTTCGCTGTGGGCAAAGGCTTCGAGCGTGGTCTGGCGAACCCGGTTGAGGACGTCAACAAACGTCGGCTGGTCTGAAAAATCGGTTCGTAGCGCCAGCGTGTTGATGAAAGGACCAATCAACCCTTCAGTTTCCAGGTGGTTGCGATTGGCAATTGGTGATCCAACCACAATGTCTGCCTGTCCAGAGTACCGTGAAAGCAGCGTCTGGAAGGCCGCCAGCAATGTCATAAACAGCGTGCTGCCATGCTGACGGCTCAGAGCACGCACTTTTTCGGAAAGTTCAGGAGACAGGCTGAAAGTTTCATCTGACCCCTGGAAGGTCTGTACTTCGGGCCGTGGCCGATCTGTCGGAAGCGATAAAACCGGCAGCGGGGCCGCAAACTTTTGTTTCCAGTAGGCCAGTTCTGACTCCAGCCGTTCCGGATTTAAAAAGTCACGTTGCCAGGCGGCATAATCGGCAAATTGAACTGGCAACGCCGGCAGCGATGATGGTTGCCTGGTCACGCCAGCCCGATAGAGTGCTGCCACTTCGCGCAACATCACACCGATTGACCATCCGTCTGAAACAATGTGGTGCATTGAAATCAGCAGCAGATGATCGGTTTCGGCCAGTTTCACGGCCTGGACTCGCAGCAATGGTCCGGTGGCAAGGTCAAACGGATGCCACAAAAAGTGCAGCATTTCGGTTTTAAACTGGTGAACCGTCGCTGATTCAGTCTCCGTCAGGTCAATCGAGCGGTTTGACACGTCTTCGATTACAAAGGTAAACCCGGTTGATTCAGAGATGTGGAGCGCCGGCTCACCATCAGTGGTCACAAACGTCGTGCGCAGGATTTCATGGCGCTTGACCAGTTCTGAAAATGCGGTTCGAAGGGTCTCCAGGTCAAGCTCACCAGTCAATCTGAGGGCAGCGGGCATAATGTAGGCCGCGCTCCCTGGTTCAAGCTGATCCAGGAACCAGAGCCGTTGCTGGGTAAAGGAAAGCGGCAATTTTTGATCGCGGGAAACGGGCTGTAACGGCGGCGCACTGGCTCGAACCTGGGTTTGTGCGCGCTCAAGATCAATCGCCCCGGACAGTTCGGCCACGGTTGGGTGCGAAAAAACCTGCTGCAATGGAAACTCAATCGCAAAGGCTTCGCGAATCCGGGTTGCCAGCCGGGTTGCCAGCAATGAATGCCCGCCAAGTTCAAAGAAATTGTGGTGAATGCCAATCTTTGGCTGAAAGAGAAGCCCGGCAAAGAGTTCAGCCACCAGGGTTTCAGTTGCCGTTCGAGGGGCAATCAGTTCACCCGCGTCTTTTGAAATCACACTTTCCGGTGCTGGCAGGCAGTTGCGATCAATTTTCCCGCTTGGGGTCAACGGCATTTGATCAAGATGGACAAAAACCGACGGCACCATAAAGGCTGGTACCTGACCTTTGAGATAAGCTCGGAGTTCCGCTTCGATCCCGGCGGGCCCGCTGTTCGAATCAGGTCGGATGGTTACATAGGCCACCAGAAACGCATCTGGCTGCCCAGTTTTCAAGACCCGGACTGCGGCGGCCTGAACTTCAGGGTGGTGCTGCAAAATCGTTTCAATTTCGCCCAACTCGATACGATGTCCACGCACTTTGACCTGATCATCCAGCCGTCCGAGAAATTCCACATTTCCATCCGCGAGCCAGCGGACGCGGTCACCAGTGCGATACAGAGCCAGGGTTCGGGGTTCAGGGTTCAGGGTATGAAAACCTGGTTTTGAAAGATTAAATGTTTCCTGGAATTCTAAACTTTCAGGTTGATGGAATGTCTCAGGTTCAACATCCCTGAACCCTGAACCCTGAACCCTGAACCCTGATTCAAACCCTGAACCCTGAACCCTGAACCCGCTTTTATCGGCCCTGAACCCTGTCTGATCCGGTCGGTTGAGATACCCACGGGCGAGACTGGTTCCGCCGATATACAACTCACCAGGAATGCCTGCCGGGACGGGATTGCCCCACGCGTCCACAATAAACAACTGTGTATTGGCAATCGGTCGGCCAATCGGCGGTGACTGGGTTAAGGTCCCCTGGCATTCAAACATTGAGGCGCAGACGGTTGTTTCCGTCGGACCGTAGGCATTGACAAAGCGTCGCCCAGGTGACCACTGATTGGCAACTTCTGCCGGACAGCGTTCCCCAGCCACGACCAGCAAGCGCAGGGCCGGGAGGTTTGTCACCGGCATCACTGAAAGCATCGTCGGTGGGAGGGTGGCAATTGTAATAGATTCGGTTTGTAAGAACCGGACAAGGTGTTCGGGTGATGTCACCGTTTCACGCGTTGTCACGACCAGAGTACTTCCACTCAAGAGTGCCATGGCGATTTCCCAAACGGCAGCGTCAAAGCTCAACGAAGCAAATTGCAGTACCCGATCCTCCGGTGTGAGCTGGAATGCCTGCTGCTGGGCAACAGAGAGGTTACACAGCCCCAGATGGGTGAGCAACGTCCCTTTGGGCTTTCCGGTCGAACCCGAGGTGTAGATGACGTAGGCCAAAGACAAGGGGCTGGGGGCTGGGGGCTGGGGGCTAGGGACCAGGGGCTGGGGGCTGGGGGCTGGGGGCTGGGATTCGGAATTTATGTCCTTGATGCCCCTTATGTCCTTTAAGTCCTTTAAATCAACCAGCTCTATGGTGGGAATGTGATTGCTTGTCGATAACCACTGGCTTGATTGGGTGTTGGTGACTATGACCGAAAGGCCGGCATCCTCAACCATAAATGTCAGTCGGTCAGCCGGGTAGGTTGGATCCATTGGCAGGAAGGCCCCACCGGCTTTGAGGATTCCTAAAATCCCAACCACCGTCTCCACCGAGCGCTCAAGACACAGGCCGACGATGACATCCGGCCCAACACCAAGCGTTTGCAGATGCGCTGCCAGCCGTTCCGCCTGCTGATTGAGTGCTACATAGGAAAGCGCTGTTCGTTCTCCGCTTTGCGGGTTGATAAACTCAACGGCGGTGGTTTCAGGGGTTTGCGCAACCTGTTGTTCAAAGCGCCGATGGGCCAGCAATGGTTCGGTGAGTTCGACGGCGGTGTCGTTCCATTCAACCAGAATGTGGTGCGCTTCGGCGGGTGACATCATCGGCACAAGCGATACCGACTCGTCAGGCGAGGCCAGCAGATTTTCCACCAGCGTCCGGAAATGGCTGATCATCCGATCAATGGTCGCAGCATCAAACAGGTCGGTGTTATATTCCATCCCGCATTTCAAGCCGCCAGCGGTTTCAATCACCGACAGCAACAAATCATATTTCGCGGTATGGTCAGTACCACTCAGGAGTTGTACCTGTATGTCTCCGAGCGGTACTGTCTGAAGCGGCGTGTTTTGCAGCACGAAGGCGACCTGGAACAGCGGTGAATGGCTCAACTCGCGTTTGGGATGCAGGACTTCGACCAGTTTTTCAAACGGAACATCCTGATGGCTAAAGGCCCCAAGCGTCGTTTCCCGGACACGCCCCAGGAGTTCGCGAAAGGTCGTCCAGTGAGGCGATGACTCTGATTCAAGTCTGGTCCGTAGGACCAGCGTGTTGAGAAAGTATCCGATTAGACCTTCAATTTCCTTGCGGTTCCGGTTGGCCGTGGTTGTCCCGATACAAATATCTGCCTGTCCACTATAGCGTGCCAGAAAGACTTTGTAGGCCGCCAGCAGCGTCATAAACAGCGTGACGCCTTCACGCCGGCTCAGTACGTGCAGCGATTGGGTCACTTCAGCCGACAGGGCAAATCCTCTGGTGGCGCCATTGAAAGTCTGCATCGCTGGCCGTGGCCGGTCAGTCGGAAGTTCCAGCACTGGCGGCGCATCCTGGAGCTTTTCTTTCCAGTAGGCCACCTGGGCTTCGAGCACCGTTCCTTGCAGCCAGTCGCGTTGCCAGTGGGCAAAATCGGCATACTGCACCGGCAATGGCGGCAGCATTGGCGACAAGCCCTTTGAATAAGCCCGGTAGAGTGTCCCCAGTTCACGCACCAGAATGCCCATTGACCAGCCATCAGCCGCAATGTGATGGAGCGTCAGCGCCAGGATATGGTCATTTTCCGCCAGTTTGAGCAGGCCGACGCGCAGCATTGGCGGATGGGTCAGATCAAACGGTTTTTGGGCTTCGGTGACCAGAATATGACCAATGCGACGTTTGCGAGCCGGTTCGTCAAGCGCAATGAGTTCCGTGGAAAGATCCTGGTTCCAGATATGGAACGGCAGATTGTTATCCTGAATGTACTGAATCGGTTGGCCATCGCTGATCAAATAACCGGTGCGCAAAACTTCGTGACGGCGGATAAGTTCGATAAATGCCTGCTCCAGTGCTGGTTGATCAAGCACGCCCGTCAGCCGAAGCGCAAACGGAATGTTATAGGCTGACGTGTTTGGGTCAAGCTGATGCAAAAACCAGAGCCGTTCCTGGGCAAATGAAAGTGGGAATTCCTGTTCACGTGAAACCGGCACGATTGGCGGCAGCGCCGAAAGCATCGCTTCACCCGGTTTGCCTGCCATCAGTGCTGTTTGGATTTCAGCCGCCATGTCTTCCAGCACTGGAATTTCAAACAGGCGGCGAAGCGGAAGCTCAACCTGGAAGCTGTCTCGAATCCGCGAGACAAGCTGTGCCGCGAGCAGCGAATGTCCACCCAAATCAAAGAAATTGTCGGTCACACTCAAACTGTTGAGGCCGAGCAGTTCGGCCCAGAGTTCGATCAGGGCGGCTTCGGTGGCAGTTCGCGGGCCGATCTGTTCGCTGGCTGGAAGTGCAAATTGTTCTGGTTCAGGCAGTTGCCGGCGATCAATCTTTCCGTGGGCCGTCAACGGAAACATGGTGAGCACCACAAATGCTGACGGCACCATATATTCCGGAAGCACGGCTTTGAGTCTGGCTTGAAGCTCGTGAATCAGCGCCACTGTGTCAACTTCATCTTCAGGCACAACGTAGGCCACCAGTCGCTGCCCACTGTGCGCATCATCTTTGACCAGGAGAAGTGATTCAGCCACTTCGGGTTGTTGATTGAGGACCGCCTGGATCTCACCCGGCTCGATCCGGAATCCACGAATTTTAACCTGATCGTCAATTCGGCCCAGGTATTCAAGCCTGCCGTTGGGAAGCCACCGGCCAAGGTCTCCAGTACGATAGAGGGGATAGAGGATGGGGGATGGGGGATGGATAGAAGCCAGTGAACCAGGTTTTGAACTATCCCCTGACCCCTGACCCCTGACCCCTAAAGCGAAGCGCTCTGCCGTCAACTCCGGTCGGTTCAAATAGCCACGGGCGACACCGGCGCCTCCGACATGGAGTTCACCTTTGACTCCCATCGGCACCGGGAAGCCGTGGCGATCCAGGACAAACACCTGCAAGTCGGGAATTGGTACGCCAATCGGGCTCGTCTGGCCACATTCGGCATCCGCTTTGGTCAACGGATGGAACGTGACGTGAACCGTCGTTTCCGTGATGCCATACATATTGATCAGGCGTGGATGCGCGTCTCCGTGGCGCTCAAACCAGTCGAGCAAGGTGACTGGTTCCAGTTTTTCGCCTCCAAAGATGACATATCGGAGGGCCAGTTGAGCCTGTTCGATATGATCAACCCGCATCAGTTGCCGGAAGGCAGATGGTGTCTGATTCAGGACTGTAACCTGCTCTCGTTGTAGTAACTTATAGAAATCTTCCGCCGAGCGTGACGTCCAGTAATCCACCACCACGAGTTTCCCGCCATAGAATAACGCCCCCCACAGTTCCCAGACTGAAAAATCAAACGCGACCGAATGAAACAGCGTCCAGACATCATTTTGATCAAAGTTGAACCAGTGCGCCGTCGCGTCAAACAACCGCACCGCATTGGCGTGGGTGACGATCACGCCCTTGGGTTTGCCGGTCGAACCAGAGGTGTAAATCACGTAGGCTGGGACGTCAGGGGTCAGGGGTTGGGGGGTAGGGGTCAGGGATTCGGGAACGGAAACTGGTTTGTCCAGGCAAACAACGATGGGGGATGGGGGATGGGGGACAGGGGATGGGGAACCCTCCGCTGAAATTGGTTCTGAGGCCCGAAGGGTCGGTGTGTGATAGCCGGGGTGCGACAGCCCCCGGTCCTCGACGGGGGATGGGGGATGGGGGATGGGGGATGGGGAACCCTCCGCTGAAATTGGTTCTGAGGCCCGAAGGGTCGTTGTGTGATAGCCGGGGTGCGACAGCCCCCGGTCAGAATACCCAATCCGGTCAACCAGATGTGATTGTGTGACGACAACCGGCGACTGGGCGTCATCGAGAATAAAGGCAATCCGTTCCTGGGGATACGTTGGGTCAATTGGAACGTAAGCGGCACCGGATTTCAAAATCCCCAGAATTCCCACCACCATTTCCAGTGACCGTTCAACACACAAGGCAACCAGCGTTTCCGGACCGACGCCAGACTGGTGTAGTTGATGTGCCAGTTCGTCGGCTCGCTCGTTGAGTTCGCGATAGGTCAATTGGGCTTCGCCAAATACAACAGCAGTGGCATCTGGTGTTCGTGCAACCTGTGCTTCAAACCGATGATGGAGGCACTCTGTGACAGGAAACGCCTGAAAATCAGGATTTCCCGACAGCAGCCGCGTTTGCTCAGCTTCGGTCAAAATTGGAAGTGTCGCCAGCGTTTGTTCAGGATTGTTTGTAACGGCTGAAAGCAGATTCCGGAAATGATCGAGCATTCGCCTGATAGTGCTTTCATCAAACAAAGCCGCGTTATATTCAATATTTCCAACCAGTTCGCGGCCTGTGTCACGCAGCCCAAGTGTCAAATCAAATTTCACCGGGCCGCCAAACTGTGCGCCTTCAGCTTGACCAATCGGCGTAATCCCGAGTTCGGTGCTCAACTGCATTTCCTGCGGCGCGTTTTGAAGCACAAACATCACCTGGAAAATCGGTGTGTAACTCAAATCACGCACCGGGTGCAGCGCTTCGACCAGTTTTTCAAACGGAACATCCTGATGAGCATAGGCGGTGAGCGCGGTTTCCCGAACCTGTCGGAGCAATTCGCGGAACGTCACGGTTGGCGAAAAATCAGCGCGCATCACCAGCGTGTTGACGAAAAAGCCAATCAGGGGTTCGAGTTCCTTGCGAGTCCGCCCGGCAATCGGTGTCCCCACCACAACGGTTTCCTGCTGTGAATAGCGATGCAGCAACGCCTGAAATGCCGCCAGCAGCGTCATATACAGCGTCACGCCGTGCTGCTGACTGATGGTTTTCAGTTGTTCACTGAGGTCTGTGGGCAACGAAAAGGCAACATTTCCACCTTTGAACGATTGCACTGCCGGACGGGGCCGATCCGTTGGAAGTTCAATCACCGGAGGCACATCGCTCAACTGGGTGCGCCAATAGGCAATTTGCCGGTCAAGTCGTTCACCCTGCAGCCACGCCCGCTGCCAGGCGGCAAAGTCGGCATATTGAACTGGAAGTTCAGAGAGCGGTGACGGCAACCCATTTGAAAAAGCGCGATAGAGTGCAGCCAGTTCGCGCACCATGATTCCGGTTGACCAGCCATCAGAAACAATGTGGTGCAATGTCACCATCAACACGTGGTCAGTTTCGGCGAGTTGAAAGATCTTGATCCGCAGCAATGGCCCTCGGGAAAGATCAAACGGGGCACGGGCTTCAGCTACAAATTCGGTCGTTACTTTTGATTTCTGGTATTCAGTGTTGCCAAGAATTCGCTTCTTTGTAATGAAATTTTCAGCAATTCTCGAATGAATGTTCTGGACAGGTTTACCATCAACGGTGTGGAACGTTGTGCGCAGGACTTCGTGACGGCTGGTCAGTTCGATCACTGCCTGTTCGAGGGCCGTGATATTGAGCGGGCCGGTGATTCGAAACGCCGCTGGCAGGTTGTAGGCAGTGCTGGTCGGTTCAAATTCGTGCAAAAACCAGAGCCGTTCCTGAGCAAACGAAAGCGGCAACCACTGGTCTCGCGGAATTGAAACCAGCGTTGCCAGAGAAGCGGATTCAGTTCCGCTGGCTTTCCGAACCAGTGCCGCATCAATCACCGCCGCAAACCCGGACAGGGTTGGAAATTCAAAAAGCTGTCGGAGCGGAACTTCGACCCCAAACGCATCTCTCACCCGTGAA
Source organism: Acidobacteriota bacterium (assembly GCA_016208495.1). Taxonomy (NCBI): domain Bacteria; kingdom Pseudomonadati; phylum Acidobacteriota; species Acidobacteriota bacterium. Next base: position 59,766 of record JACQXX010000118.1, read on the forward strand.
ATGAGTTGCGTGGCCGTTAATGAATGCCCGCCCAGTGCAAAGAAATGACTGTCTCCACCAACAGGTTCAAGCTTGAGAACCTGGGCGTATAAACCTGCCAGCAGTTCCTCGGTGGGCGTCGAAAGTGGAGTGACGGTATTAGATGACCCCCCGGTCACATCACATTGGGGCAGGCGCTTCCGGTCAATTTTTCCATTCGGCGTCAGTGGAAATACTTCGAGAACCATAATGGCCGACGGCACCATAAATGCTGGCACCGTTGTTTCTAAATATTCGGCCAATATTTGACGGATTGTTGCTGATTCAGCTTCAGGTTTCGCCGTGACATAGGCAACCAGATGTTTGTTGCCCTGCCCATCTTCGCGGACCATAACCACTGATTCAGCAATGAGTTGATGACGATTGAGTGTGGCTTCGATTTCGCCCGGCTCAACCCGGAAGCCTCGAATTTTCACTTGTGAATCAATCCGCCCAAGATATTCCATGTTGCCATCCGGCAGCCAGCGGACGAGATCCCCCGTGCGGTAGCGGGGATGGAGGATGGAGGATGGGGGATAGATGAAAGCAGATGAAACCGGTTTTGAACTGTCCCCTGTCCCCTGTCCCCTGTCCCCTACATAACCGCGTGCAATCCCTATGCCGCCAAGGCACAACTCACCTGGAAAGCCTGGTGGAACCGGTTGCTGGTGGCAGTCCAAAACCAGCGCCTGCACATTGGGAAGCGGTCGCCCAATCGGAAGTCGCGCCTGGTTGGTCTCAAAATTCGGGTCTGCCGCCGGTTCATAGAGCGTGGCTGATACGGTGGCTTCGGTTGGGCCATAGGTGTTGATCCAGCGGATAGTGTTTCCGGCCAGTTTTTGCCAGTCGGCAAAGACTTCGGGGAGGGCCCGTTCGCCACCAACCACAACCAGCCGCAGCGTTTCTGGAAGCGCCGTGTTTGTACGGGTGAGTTCACGTGTCCACTCGTGCCAGTACGCTGTCGGCGGATCAAAAATTGTCACACTAGCGGTATTACAAACCCGATGGAAATCTACAAACGAAAGCCGTCGAATGTTGCGTTTGACGACAATTCTGGCACCGGAAATTAACGCCGGGAAGATTTCTTCGGCAGCCGTGTCGAAACTGATTGAGGCAAATTGTACAACCGCATCGTCAGGCGTCAGTTTAAAGGCTCTGGCCGCCACACACGCCAGATTGACCAGCGAGCAGTGTTCGATCATCACGCCTTTTGGCGTTCCGGTTGAGCCGGAGGTGTAAATGGCGTAAGCCAAAGACCAGGGGCTGGGGGCTGGGGGCTGGGGGCTGGGGGGTTCAAAATCGGGCTGGGATTTTATGTCCTTTGTGTCCCTTATGTCCTTTAAGTCGTTCAGGTTGAGTCGGGTTATTTGGTCAGCCTCCCGTATCACCTGATCTGACCGGGTGTCGGTAACAATCACGGAAAGCCCGGCGTCCTCGATCATAAACGCCAGTCGTTCGCCAGGATAGGTTGGATCAAGTGGCACGTAGGCACCGCCGGATTTTAAAATGCCGAGCATTCCGACAATCATTTCAATTGACGGTTCGAGGCACAGTCCAACCAGCGTATCTGGTTGGATTCCAAGCGCTTGCAGTCTGCTGGCCAGAGCGTCGGCGCGGTCATTGAGTTCCTGGTAGGTGACGGTTGCTTCGATTTGAGTTGGGTCATCCTCCGCAATTTGAACCAGGGCAATTGCCTCTGGTGTTTGTTCAACCTGGGCAGCAAAGAGCTGGTGGATACACTGATCAAGCGGGAAGTTTTCGGTTGTGCCAACCCATTGATCAAGCTGGATTTGTTCTGATTCAGTCAGAAATGAGAGCGCACCTACGGGTTGGCCAGGGTTGGTGACAATCATTTCAAGCAGTCGGTTGAAGTGAGCGACGATTCGCTCGATAGTTTCAGCCCGAAACAGATCGGTGTTGAATTCAAACTGGCCCTGGATGGTGTCGCCGGTATCAATCATTCCCAGCGTTAGATCAAATTTGGCCGTCTGACTGCTCGTTTCAATCGGCGAAATGCCCGATTCTTTGAGGGATCGTTCAAAAGTACGCGCTGGCTGGAGGTCAAACATGACCTGAAACAATGGTGACCGGCTCAAATCGCGTTCGGGTTGGACGGCTTCCACGATTTGTTCAAACGGCACATCCTGATTGGCAAACGCATCCAGCGCCGTGTCTTTGACCCGCTGCACAATGTCGCGAAATGACAGCGAAGATTGACCATCCGGGGTCGCAAAACTGGTTCTCAGAACCAGCGTGTTGACGAAAAACCCAACCAGCGGCTCCAGTTCGATTCGGCTCCGGCCCGCAGTTGGTGACCCGACGCAGATGTCATCCTGCCCGCTGTACCGATACAGGAGCGTTTGAAACCCGGCCAGCAGAGTCATAAAGAGCGTGGCACCCTCTGACTGGCTCAGCCTTCTGAGTTGTTCTGAAAGCTCGGGCGAAAAATGAAACGTTGTCTTCGACCCGCGATGGGTCTGGATGGGCGGACGTGGAAAATCGGTCGGCAACTGGAGCGGGCTGCAATCGGCAAGTTGTGTTTTCCAGTAGTCAACCTGACGCTGCATCACCTCGCCAGTAAACCATTCCTGTTGCCAGTGGGCAAAATCGGCATATTGAACCGGCAGCGGCACCAGCGGCGAAGGCTTGTGTTCAGAAAAAGCCAGATAGAGCGTGATCAGTTCGCGCACCAGAATCTGGATGGACCATCCGTCGCATACAATGTGGTGCATGGTGACCATCAAGATGTGGTCATTTTCAGCCAGTTTCACAAGCAGTGCCCGCACCAGCGGTCCTGTGGCGAGATCAAACGGCTGGCTGGCCTCGGCGGCAAGTTGTTGCGTTAATTGGGCTTTTTGGTGGGATTCTGAACGGGTTGAAAATTCAGCCGGGACTTCAATTTTTCGCAATTCAAAGTCGGACGCTGATGTGAGCACTTTTTGGACCGGCGTGCCATTGACCGATTGATACACAGTCCGCAGCACTTCGTGGCGGTGCAGAAGCTCGGAAAATGCCTGCTCCAGCGCGGTTGAGTTGAGTGGTCGTTGCAAACGGATAGCTGCTGGAACGTTGTAAGCCGCGCTGCCGGGTTCAAGCTGATCCAAAAACCAGAGCCGGTGTTGGGCAAATGACAGCGGCAACGGCAGGTCGCGTGAAACCCGTTCAATCGGAGGAAGTTCAGGTTGAAGCCGCGTTGCTTGATCAGTTGTCGTCTGGGTCTGGTCAATCAACCCAGCCAATCCTGCCAGGGTCGGGAATTCAAAGAGTTTTCGGAGCGAAATCTCAACGCCAAACACCTTGCGAATCCGCGACATCAATTGCGTTCCAAGCAGGGAATGCCCACCCAGGCTAAAAAAATTGTCGTTAACACCAACCTGTTCTACTCCAAGGAGTTGCGTCCAGACTTCGGCTAATGTTTGCTGGGTTGCGGTTTCGGGGGCGGCAAAAACGGCCTGATTGGTGGTCTCGATGCGTTCTGGGGCTGGTAACGCCCGGCGGTCAATTTTTCCATTCGGCGAAACCGGGAAGTCACTTAAAAACACAAGCGCCGTCGGCAGCATATGTTCGGGCAGGTGTTCGGCAAGAAATTGCTGGAGCCCGGTTCGTACCAGATCAAAATCAGCATGAGTTGCTTCCTGGGCAATCACATACGCCACAAGCCGTTTGTTGCCGGGGGTATCTTCGCGGGCAATCACGACCGCTTCGCGAACAGCAGTGTGTTGACGCAAGACAGATTCAATTTCACCAGGTTCAATGCGATACCCACGAATTTTGATCTGATCGTCAATGCGGCCCAGGAATTCAATCGTGCCATCAGGTCGGATGCGTCCCAAATCCCCGGTTCGATACAAAGCCAGGGTTCCGGGTTCCGGGTTCCGGGTTTGGATGTCCAAAGCCAGGGTTCGGGGTTCCGGGTTCCGGGTTTGGGGGCTCCCTTTTAAGAGATCTGATAAATCCTGAGATTCTTTGCTATCGGCTTGATCAGGTCCTTCTAATTCAGGAATCTTGAACCCTGAACCCTGAACCCTGAACCCTGAACCCTGATCTGAACCCGGAACCCTGAACCCGAGATAGCCGCGTGCCAGTCCAATGCCGCCAATGAAAATTTCACCGGGAACGCCAAATGGAACCGGCTCGCCCTGGGCATCCAGGACAAACATCTGCATATTGGCAATTGGTCTGCCGATGGGAACAGAACCGGAAATGGTCCGACCAGGTGGAACTTCGTAGACGCAGCAGCCAACAGTGGCCTCAGTTGGGCCATATTCGTTGATCAACCGCGTGGTTGGTGAGTGTGTTTGCCAGAAGGTCAGGGTTTCTCCGGAAAGTGCTTCGCCACCAATGATAAGAGCCCCGATTTTTTTGGAAATTGGAACGGTTGCCAGCTCCTGATTGAGCATTTCCAGATGAGTTGGAGTGAGTTTCACAAACCCAAACCCTTTGGCATCGGTTATGACTGTGATGAGCGCGGAAACGCCGACATCTTCGGTTGTAATCCAGACGCTTCGCCCAGCCAGAAGCGGAGCAAACAGGCTGGTAATGGTCAGGTCAAAGCCGATGGGGGAATGCAACGGCGCCCCATGCGGGAAATTGGTCGGATAGTTTTCCAGACACCAGTGCAGGTAATTGACGACGCTACGGTGTTCAATCATCACGCCTTTGGGCTGTCCGGTTGAGCCTGAGGTGTAAATCATATAGGCCAGGTTCTCTGGCGTTACACCCGACGGTTGCAGAATGCGGCGTTGCGGATTGAATGGCTCATCCAGATAGACAACTGTTCCATCAAAGTCAGGCAGTCGGTCTTTGAATCTGGTTTCGGTGAGCAGCACGCGCACGTTGGAATCTTTGAGCAGAAAAGCAAGTCGTTCTTTGGGATAGGTCGGGTCAAACGGTACAAACGCCGCCCCGGCTTTTAAAATCCCCAGCATTCCAATGATAGTTTCCGGACGATGGGTGCTGCAGATTCCAACCAGCTTTTCCGGGCCGATACCAAACGATTGCAGGTGCCGCGCCAGACGATCAGCCCGGACGTTCACTTCGCGAAAGGTCAGGATTTGAAGATGTGAAGCTGTTTCATCTTCTTCGCCAAAGTCATCAAAGTCATCGAACTCATCAAAATCATTGAATTCTTCTTCGGATTCCGCCTGGTTTGGATCCTGAAACACCAGGGCGGGTTCATCCGGAATGCGTCGAACCTGAGCTTCAAACAGTTCGTGAAGGCAACTGATAGTTGGGTATTCACGCGCTGTTTGATTGAGTTGAACCAGCAGAAAATGGCGATCTTCGTCGCTCAACAGATTGAGTTTTCCAACCTCTGTTTCCGGAGTCTGGACCAGACTGGTGAGCAACGTTTCAAAGCAGCGGGCCAGGTGGGCGGCATAGCGAGGTTCAATCTGAGCCCGGTCAAACTGGATTTCGAGCGAAAAGTTGTCTGGGTAATGAATGCCGACCAGTTTCAGGCAAAACGGGTCCGAGATTGATTGCAGACGATAGAGCGTGAATTGCTCAGTGGTGGTTGGGGTTTCGGGCCGAAAATCAAGGAATTCAAACTGAAAATGAATTCGTGCCTGGGTGGAGGCAGGGAACAGGACTTCAAAATCAAAGTATTCCTGCCATTCAGTCGTTTCTGAAACGGCATCAAGAGTGTGTTTGACTGCGCTGACAAAGTTTGTATTTTCAATGAGTTCGGAACAGACCGGCACTGGTCGCGCCAGCAAGCCAAAGGTATCAGCCAGCCCGTCAACTGTGCGTCCATCGTTCATCACGCCGATAGTGAGACTGGTGGTGCCGGTCATTCGGGCAAGAAAAACCTGCCAGGCTGCCAGCAAAATATCCTGAAATTCCAGGTTGTGATCTTCGGCCAGTGACCGAAGCTCCCGCCGCAACCGGCTGCTTATGGGGATCTTGAGTGATTCGACTTCAAAAGGAAGCGCGCCTGGAAGTTCAAATGGCAACCGGGTGGTAATGGAAGTTCGGTCAAGGTTGTCCCAAAAGGCTTTGCCGTCAGCGGCTTCGTCTGATTCCAGCAGGGTATGTTGCCATTCTGAAAACTGCACAAACTGGACTGGTTCTGGATCCAGGTCTGACCGGGCGCTGTCGGTTGTGGCGAGGATCTCCAGTTCGTTGACGAAGTTTCCCATCGTCTGTGCATCAGCGCAGAGGGCTGGAAGCGCGACAAACAACACGGATTTTCCGGGCTGGAGCGCCAGGAATGCCACTTGCAGCACCGGCCCTTGTTCAAGATCAAACCCGCGCAGCAATTCAGTTTGGAAAAGAGCTTCAATCAGTTCGCCCTGGTTTTGAAACATGCCAGGGTCGGCATCCAGAAAGCGAAACTCGATGGCTGGTTGATCGAGCACTACCTGAACCGGCAGTTTCATTCCGGGCAACTGGCGGAAAACCGTCCGCAGAATCTCGTGACGCTGGACAATCTGAGTGAGTGCCTGTCTCAGCTTTTCCAGATTGAGATTGGTGTTGATCAGAATCGCCGCTGCCGTGCGAAAGATTGACTGGTCGGGTTGGAACCGCCACAGGCGTTTTTGTTGGAGCGAAAGTTGATAGCCTTCGAGCGTGTCTGTAAACATGGTGGATTGGGGTATCAGATGAATTGGAATGAGAGCGTGTGGAAGTCGGGAACTATACCAGAAAAGGCAACCCCCTGGCGTGAGGACCTGGGCAATCAACCAGGTGCTATAGATCTTCAAAAGAAGAAACCACGGAATACACGGAATACACAGAAAATAAATCCAAATTCTTCAATGATTTCTGAGACTCCAGCGAAATAAAGGCCGAGGAAATATTTATCTGAAAAGCTATATCTGGTGAAATTGAGAAGTACCCGACTGAAAATTCAAAGACATTTTTAACCACGAAATACACGAAAACCACGAAAAAAACCAAACACTTATACCAATTTGGAGTCAGGGTATCGGGGTCAGGGGTCAGGGAAATCCAATTTTCTCAATGGCTTAGCTTTCCCATAATACGATGTATTCATCCCAAAATGGTATTACAATAAAGATGACTTTTGAACAATGAAATACATCGTCCATTTAAGGATCAGGGGTAATGAATAGGTTTAATAAGTTTCTGATTCGTGACTCCTGATTCCCAATTGGGATAAAACCAATTTATCCTTGTGTTAGTCCAGCAAGTTCAGGTATTTTTCAAGCACATCCTGCTTCAGATTTTCAAAGAAATTCCTGCTTTTTCCCTTCAAGTTGCACGGTCAACAGCTTTCAAGCCCTCCTTTAAAAAAATCCCCTTTTCTTGGATCCTCGCCACAGAGAGGTGTCTGAAGATAATCAGGATTGTATAAAGCTGCAAACTCAATGCCTCTCATCAGTTGACTCTTCTTGCGCTCGTTTCAATTAAGCACGTGAAGAAGCAGGTAAATAGCTCTGTGTGTGCACCAAAGTACAGACTACCAATCCTCGATCCAACATTGTCCCCGAAGCCGAAGTTTGAAAGAACCGATTCAATCACAGGATGGTGGGATGAGAGGAATTGGTTTTGTCTGAAGCCAAAGCGAGATGCGATCCGAAAAGAGGGTCTGCTTCTATCCGTTTATTGAGTTCTCACGCCGGGGAATTGCAAAAGGTCAACGCCGGCCCCGACTTACCTGAAATGCCGGTATATCAATCCATGAAAACGAGTTAGTCCGAAATTTATTGGAGGATGAACGATATGAAACCCGAAAACCTGCACGCAGGCTTACCTATCTCACGACAGAAAATCCAAGCTGGAAGGAGATTGAATCAGTGGGGAACACGCCTGCAAAAGGTTTTCCTGTTGCCCTTGATTCTGGTGTTTTTGGCGGTTGGTGTTACGCCGACGCTTAAAAATATTTCAGCCAGCTCTGAAGCTGGAGGGCAAGGCGCCTCCAAAACTCGGGCCGTCACGCAGGAATATCAGGAGTCACCGCCGGGAAAGGTGCGGAAATACAAACCTGGCCAGGAACCCATTCCTGGAGTGGTGGAATGGGAGTCACATCACACTGGTGATGCAAACCGCCCAAATGGACAATTTACGACCGAGGCCGGCACGGATGACTGTCCGGGGAGAGTGATTTGCAGCCTGCCCTTTACCGATAGCGACACCACGGTGGGTGCCAATGACACGATTACCACCATCCCAATGGCTTGTAATGGGAGCTTTTCCCAGGTGGCCGGCCCAGATAAAGTGTATGTTATGGGGGTGGATAGTCTTACCAGCTTAACGATTACCTGTACTCCGACCGGACCCGCCTGGGATGTGTCGATTTACCTGGTTGATACCTGCCCAGGCGGCACTGGCGGGGTGATTGCATCTGGGTGTGTTGCGGGCGCTGACGCGAACGGGCCAGGTGGAGCAGAAACCATTTCCGTCACTGGGCTTTCGAAGAAACCTTATTACCTGGTTGTGGATTCGTTTTATGCAGCTTCGGGCAGCAATCCCAACCGGCAAGGATCCTATGATTTAAGTATCACTGGATCAGGGCTACTCACACTTCCGAATTTGCGCATCACCAAAACGGATAATGTGACCACTGTTGCCCCAGGCGGAACGCTGACCTACACCATTGTTGTTTCAAATGAGGTGGGATTCTGTTCACGAAATGCCGTTATTATTACCGATACGCTGCCAGCCCAAATTGCTTCGGCCACCTGGACCTCGGTGGCCACGGGAGGTGCTCTGGGCAATTCCCTAACCGGAACCGGGAATATCAACAACACCAAGATGACGTTTCCGCCGGGAAGTTCGGTAACCTATACCGTAACCGCGATTGTTGGTGCCGCAGCAACTGGAACGATTTCAAACACGGCGACAATCGGCGCGCAAGTCACAAATTATATAAATTTTAGCCCTAATAGTGCCACCGACACGACCACGATTATGGCCATCCCAAGTTGTATGCTGACCTGCCCGTCAAACATCGTGACCAGCAACACCGCCGGTGAGTGTGGGGCAGTGGTGACGTTTGCGGCGCCACTGACGACCGGCTCGTGCGGGACGGTGACGGCAATTCCGGCTTCGGGCTCATTCTTTGGCGTTGGGTCAACGACGGTGAATGTGACTTCGACGGCAGGACCAACCTGCTCATTTACCGTGACGGTCAATGATACCGAACTGCCAGTGGTGACCTGTCCGGGAGATATCGTAACCGGCGCGACATCAACCGCGGGCGCCGTGGTGACCTTCAACCCATCGGCCAGCGACAATTGTTCAATTGCTTCAATCGAGGCGATTCCGCCCTCGGGATCAGTGTTTCCAATTGGAACAACGCCGGTGACCGTCACCGCGACGGATGCCTCAAACAACACGGCGACCTGTACTTTCATGGTGACGGTGCAGGGTGTGGAGCTTGACCGGGTGTATGTGGCCGATACCGCCAATGACCGAACCCAGGTCTTTGACGGCGCGACGTGGCAACTGGTCCCGGGCACGCTCGGAGCAGTCGGTTCAAGCATCGGCCAGTTCAGACGACCAGAGGCAATCACGGCAAATGCAGATGGATCAAGGATTTATGTGGCGGACACCGGAAACAATCGCATCCAGTTTACAACCGATAGCGGGGCAACATGGCACACCTTTGCGACAATGGGCTCCGGATCAAGCCAGGTGAGAACACCGCAAGGGCTGGCGCTGGATCTGGCTGGAAACCTGTATGTCGCCGACACCGGAAACAACCGATTGATGCGATTTGATGGCGGAGTTCCAGGCGCGGCTGTGATCTTTGCGACCGCCGGTTCAACGCTGGGCAAAGTCAGCACGCCACGCGGCCTGGCGGTGGATGCCAACCGGACGCTGTATGTGGCGGATTTTGGAAACAACCGGATTCAAAGCTTTACAACCGCGGATGTCGCCCCAACTCCTGGGTTGGTGGCAACGACCGGATCAAGCGTCAATCCTGGACAGGTGAGGTCACCCGAAGGAGTTGCGGTTGATAATGAAGGCAACCTGTATGTGGCCGATACCGGCAACAATCGGGTGATTGCCTTTATCGGCGGCGTTCCCGGACCAGCCGTGTTGGTGCTCAACGTTGGCTCGACATTCGGCAAAGTCCGGTTGCCCGAAGGGATAACCGTCTGTCAGGGCGTGGTGCTGGGTGGACTTGCGACTGAAAGTGCCTTGATCGTGGGAGATACCGCCAATAATCGAATTCAAGGAAGTCTGACACCGACTGATCCGTTGTCGTATGAACTGGTCGGCAATCCACTCGGTGGGTCGGGGCCATTGATCGGGAACTTCCGGTCACCGAGTAAGATTCGCTAATTCCAGACTCGTTAACAACCGATACAAATTCAAACTGGGATCACTTTGAACAAAGTGATCCCAGTTCTTTTTTGGCAACCAGCTTGGCGTGAACCACTGATTCCAGTTTGTAGTCAGTAGTTAACTAAGTACAAGTCCTCATAAATAGGGGATGGAATTTCGGTGATTCCGAATTGGCTTTCGCCCGGATGGGCACCGGACAATAGCCGGTGGTTTGCCGCTTTGGGCACACCACTGGAGCTTCAGCCCACATTGGTTCGCGCCCGGATGGGCGCTGGAAGCTGGTTCGGGTCCCGGTTTTCGTCGAATTTTCGGCTGCTGGCTCACGACTCCTGTTCCAGCGCCCATCCGGGCGCGACCCCGTGATGGCGGCTCTGTCCGGTGGCCGCGTGTCCAAAGCGACACTTGCCACCGGCTATTTTCCACCGCCCATCCGGGCGAAAACCAATGGTTCTCCCAGCGAGTGGTCGAATTTCATCCCCCTTTTATGGGGACTTGTACTAAGACGAGCGCTTCAGGGCAAAATGGCATGACTCCGAAATTTTCAATTTTTTGTGGAACTTTCAAGCCGACTTTTCACCATACGGACTGAAACACTTACAACAGAGACGCAGTGAATTCGATTGAATTTGTCCTTTGATCTGATCTCATCACCAGATACCCCACCGAGTTTGTTGTGAACCACGAGACAGATTATCTCAACTCGATAGTGCAGGAGTTCCCAAAATGAAAAAAGCCTTATTGAAACCCGTTTTGTCGATTGCAGTTATTTGCCTGGTAACGTGTGGGTTATCGCTCAGCGGTTTTGCCCAACGGTCTGGTGGTGGCCGGCCTGGAAGAGGACTGGTTGGTCAATTGACCGCGATTGCTGGATCACAACTTACGATTACCGTTCGGGATGATAAATCAGTCACCGTTTTAGTTGACGAAAATACCCAATATCGTCGCAATGATGCGGCAGCAACATTGGCAGACCTGCAAGTCAATGATTATTTATCAGTCAAGGGGAGACCCAATGACCAAGGCCAGGTCCTGGCGGTGGTGATCAATGCCAGCACCGAACCCCCTCAGGGTGGTCAAGGAGGAGACCGTGGGCCGAAGGGTGATTTTGTTTCGGCTAATTCCCAGGCTGGAACCCTGACTTTGAAAGTCAAAGACGGCACCGAGGTCACCATTTACACCACGACAGAAACCATCATTCTGCGCAACCGGGTCGAAGCCACCTTGAGTGACTTTCAGGCTGGCGACCGGGTTTCAGCCGCTGGCCGGAAAAATGAAAGCGGACAGTTTGTGGCGGTTCGAATTATGGGTGGTGACGCGAAAGAAGCTTCACGCCTGGCCACTCAAAATAATGGCGTATTTTTTGGCGAAGTGACTCAGGTTTCGGCGAATTCAGTCACCTTTATCAACCAGGATGGCATTGAACAAACGGTTCTGGTGAGTGAAAAGGCGGTCATTACCCAAAAGAATCGCCGCGTTGGCCTGGCGGATTTACAGGCCGGAACCCACATCAATGTGATTGGCATCACCAATGATCAGGGGCAGTTCACCGCCACCGGGATTTTCGGAAATTCCCACCGGGGCCATGCTCGATCAGACCGGCGACTTCAAAAATAATCCGTCCTTGCCGGCAGGTTTTGCCTCTCAGTGCTGTGCAGTGCCTGTGTGCCTTGCACAGCACTCCTTTCTTTTGAGGGGTTTGCCAAATACCGGCAATATCTTGACGCTTCCCAGCCTGCCGCCGATTCGAACAAGAACCCATGGGAATTTTTTGGCGCCGACCTGAACCAGTCGAAACGGATGACACGTTGCTTTGCCGGATGATGGCGGGCGATGAACAATCCTTTGCCCGGCTCTATGAGCGACGCCACCAGGACGTGTATCGGTTTGCGTTGCGGATGAGCGGATCTGAAGCCATCGCCGAAGATGTTGCTCAGGAAGTTTTTCTGACCTTGATTCAATCCGGTGGAAAATTTGATCCGTCACGGGGAACCGTTCAGGGATATTTGCTCGGCATCGCCCGATACCGGGTCTTGCACCGACTTGCCCAGGATCGAACCTATGTTTCATTGGAAACCCCAACTGATGTGGGTGAGGATGTTCCTGAAGAGTACTGGATCAATCACCGCAATCCGCTGGCGGATCTGACGCATTCCGAGATGATCGAACAAATTCAACAGGCGGTGCTTGGACTGCCGCCCCATTACCGGGAAGTGGTTGTGTTATGTAATATGGAAGAACTCAGTTATGAAGAGGCCGCTCGCATTCTTGATTGTCCGGTTGGCACCGTGCGATCAAGACTCAATCGGGCCCGGTCGCTCTTGCAACAAAAACTGTCGTCACTTGCTGTTCAGAGTTCAAGCTTTGGCTTGTAAAGGTTGTACTGGCGGGCCAATGTGGGGAAGTGTCTATGAATTGTTATGAATTTGAAGCGGTTGTGCTGGATGTCGTGAGTGGTTGTTTGATGGAAGTGCGTCTCAAACAGGCGGCTCTGGCCCATGCCGAAACCTGCCCACAGTGTGGTTTACGCCTTGAACAGGAGCAACAATTGACCACCGGGTTGCGGGCAGTGGCGGCTAAAACCGAACGAGCGAAAGCCCCGGCGAAACTCAATCCCGAACTCCAGGCCGCTTTTCGGAACCGATTTCCAAGTCAAATCCAAAAACCACAGCACCGCCAGCTTTTGAACCGAAGTGAATGGTTTGTGCTGGCTGCCAGTCTGGTCATTTTGCTGACGGGCACCGGGTTGGTCTGGGTTCTGGTCCAACTCGCGCCGGTAGACCAGATGGTTGTCAACGAGATTCCAAAAGTGTCATCACCATCAAACTCAAACAACTTCCCAACTGAAGTGAGACCGGTTGAATCAAGCCATGAGCCCTCCATGGTTGAGCCCAAGGCAACGCCCAACCCAGAGCAAAAACAGCGCCGAACCTCACTGACGTCAAGGTCTAAACCGACCCGAACCCAAAGCAGGGCAGACACGCTTGATGATCTTTCAAATGAATTTATTCCGTTGACGTATGTGGCTGACTCAACGGCGATGGAGAGTGGGCAAATCGTTCAAATGTACATCCCCCGTTCCACCTTGATTTCAATGGGGTTGTCAACCAACGTTGAAAATTCAGGCGACTACGTCAAAGCTCAAGTTGTGATGAGCGATGATGGTGTGCCACGGTCCATTCGAATTTTGCCGGAGTAGTTATTTGGTTCAGCACAAAAAGGATTTGAGAGATGAAACAGAGATACTGGTTTTTGGCACAATTGGCGGCCCTGGGAATAATCATCATGCTGGCTTTTCCCAGTCAGGTTGAAGGACAGGGCCGTCCAGGGAGAGGTGGTGGTCGCCCACATCCACCATTTGGAGACGGCCCTGGTCGAGGTGACCGAGACCGCCCAAACCGTGGCGATGATCAGCGTCATCGAGATAAACCGCGTCCAGGTCGGGGGATGGGCAGGTATTTCGCTGAAATGCGCTTTGACGGCAAAGTTGTGACTGGAGCACCGTACTCGGCTCAGATTGTGACCCGCAATATCCAGACGCTACGGGATGGAACCAAACTGACCAATGAATCAACCGCCAAAGTGTTTCGGGATACTCAGGGGCGCATTCGTCGGGAACAGGCTTTGCCTCCGCTGGGACCTTTTGGCCCTGATGAACCGGCTGAACCCATGATTTTTATTTATGATCCCGTGGCCGAAAAAAACATGATGCTTGATCCGTCAACTGGAACCGCCTGGAAGATCAAACAGGTTGCCGAGCGCATGCCGCCCCCGCCGCGAGATGGGAACGTGGAAGAAAAAACCGAACCCCTGGGCAAAAAGACCCTTGAAGGTGTTGAAGTCGAAGGAACCCGGTCTGTCATCACCATTCCAGTGGGCCAGATTGGAAATGACCGCCCAATCGAAATTGTCTCTGAAAAATGGTTCTCCCCGGTTCTCCAGATTGTTATTTCGAGCCGTCACATAGATCCCAGAGTTGGAGAATTTACCTACCAGGTGACCAATTTAAGGCTTGAAGAACCAGAGAAATCACTGTTTAAAATCCCAGCCACCTACACCCGATTAAAAGACAAAGACGCTGATCGCCTGCCACGACCCGAACGGCAACGAGAGCCAGAGGAACCGTTTTAATCCCATTTTGGAATGGAATCCTCGCCTGAGAAAACAGTCAAGTAATTCAATCAAATAGGCTTAGCGAACTACGAACTACTGACTACAAACTGGTAAGTACCTTACCGAAAATTTCCAGACATTTTGAACCACGAAATACACGAAATACACGAAAAGAATCAAACACTTACCAAATCAAATATCTCAGGAAATTTATGACAAGGTACTTATAAGTTAGGGTTTTTTGGGAAATTTCCTTTGAGGTACTGGACCCAATGATAGGTTCGACCATCCCAATACAGTCCATCCCAGTCATATCCCAATTCAACACTGTCATCATAATGCTGGTCATAGATTGCAATCGCATCTCCTTTGGGATAGGCGATTTTTCGACTCTCTTTGGATTGCAAAGGGCCATGATGGAGCCGCAACTGAAACTCAAGGTCAGTCGCGAAAGTTAGAAAGATAAACTTATTTTTGGGCGAAACCTTTTCCCAATTTCCATCAGGCCGCCCGTGGATGATGGCCAAAAATGGAGCATTTTGATTCGGACTGGTCAAATAATAACCCCGAAAATCGTTCATCGGCTCTTCGATTCCATGACCTCCAAGATTGAGTGCCGTGAACGGAACTGGCCGGTTATCACCATGGGAGAACTGGACACAGGGAATTTTCTGACCATTCTGAGTGAGATCAATTGCGGGAAAGACAACGCTGACAGCTAAATCCCTGGTGCCATCACCATTGAAATCTCCAACCAGATAATAAGAAACCTCGGGTTGGGTAATTTGTTCTTCCAGGAATCGAAAATATCCTCGAAAAGCCCGGCGAACCGCTTTTCTCACTTCCTCAACCGGCATGTGGGCTTCATCCCACACGTGGCGAATCGGCCATAATTTTGGTTGCATATTGGCATCGGACCATTCGCTGGTTTCCGGTTTAAACGATTCGGTGGTTTCGGGTGTGGTTGAGACCGGCAGAGTTCTGATCAAAGGGGGAAGCGGCGGAGGTGGCGTTGGTGACTGGCAAGAAGTCAGCAAAAGCACGCTCGCCATAATCAATCCATTCAAATGGGTTTGCTTCATAAAAATACACTTTTCCTAACAAGAACCAGTAATGTATCGGTTGCCAGTTTGTAATTCAAAGTTGATTGAGTCCAAATTAAACAACAGTCGTTGTACCTCAAGGACGTCATCAATAAAGTTCAAACGCCCATGTCCCACTGCAAATCGAATTGAAGCCATGCTTGCTCCCTCCAGAAAAATTAAATTCTTTTGATTCCTGGAGTTTCAGCAATATATATGCCAGTTGAGCGATGGGCTTGAATGTAAAAAGGCACAGGTCAATTTTATCTGGGGTGTAATGAAACCGTGAACCCGCTTCAGGTCAATCGGTCAGGCAACTGTGGAAAGTTCTCGCGATAGTTGCGCGTCATCGTCAATTGCGTTCCATCCTGGAGCACAATGCAGCAATTTCCATGAAATAAAGGATGAATTTCAACCACTCGATCAATATTGACCAGCGTTGACCGGTGAATGCGCACAAAACGCTTTGGATCGAGTCGGGATTCAAGGTGGCTGAGTGGTTCGCGCACCAGGTGTGATTCGTGGCCTAGATGGAGTTTTACATAGTTTCCTTCGGCTTCGATCCAGTCAATTGCTTCGACTTTAATGAATCGGATCCCATCGCCCTGTCTGACGGCCAGTCGTTCCAGGTAGGTCACCTGTGGTTTCAGGCTGTCGAGCAACGCCGCCAGGTTCTGACTGGTTCGGCTGAGTCGCTGTTGTTCGATAACCTGTTTGGCGCGGTGGACGGTTTTCTCAAATCGCTTGCGATCAAAGGGTTTAAGCAGGTAATCAAGTGCAAAGGCTTCAAAGGCTTTGAGCGCATAGTGGTCAAATGCCGTAACAAATACCACGACCGGAAGTTGCTCTTCACCCAGTGCTGAAAGTAATCCAAACCCATCCATTCCTGGCATTTGCACGTCCAGAAACAACAAATCGGGTGGTTGTGCTTTGATCACCGGGAGTGCTTCTTCGCCACTGGCGAATTCACCGACAACCACCAGTGATGGATCCGTTTTGAGCATCCGCCGAATGCGATTCCGAGCCAGTTGTTCATCATCAACGATTATGGTTTTGATCATTGAACGACCACCCTATTGAATTCGGCTGCCACTGGTGCTGGACTGGTGGACCGAAACGGAATTTCAAGCGTCACGCGTGTTCCCTGAGGTTGACCATTGCCCAGTTGAAACCGGGCCTTTGCCCCATAGAGTTGGAAGAGGCGGCTGCGGGTGTTGGTAAGCCCAAGCCCCTCGGTGATTGAGGTTTCCGAGCGTTCATTGAGCGGCAACCCCGGTCCATCGTCTTCGACTTCAAGTTTCAGCCAGCCATCGTTCCGCTGAGCCCGAATCGAAATTACTCCTGCCGGACGTGGGGCGACGGCATACCGCACCGCATTTTCAACAATTGGCTGAAAAATCAGATTCGGCACGCTGGCCTGGAGCGTGTCAGGCTCAATTTCAAAATGGACTGTCAATCGGTCGCGGAACCGCACCTGTTCAATTTCCAAATAACACTTCAGAAAATCGAGCTCCTGCTGGAGTGAAACTTCGTGGGTCCCAGAGTTTTCGAGCGTCATGCGCAAAAAAGTCCCCAGATTGGCAATCATCTCATCGGCTGCCTCGACGTCTTCATGGAGTAGCTCAGAAACCGAATGCAGCGTGTTAAACAGAAAATGCGGCTGCAACTGCATTTTGAGCGCTTCCAACTGCGCCTGAGTGAGTTGTTGCTCCAGTCGAGCTGACCGGGCTTCCTCGTTTTGGTAGCGCTGGATATATCGCGACGTGTGGTTGAGCGACAAAATCACCCAGTAAATCAACGCGCCGGTGTCGAGTGTGTAATAGGTGAATTTTAAAAGCGTCAGGAATGAAAACGATGCCGAGGCAATATTGAGCAACGGGTTATTGCCGACCATCCGCGGGTCATCAACCAGCAATACCAGTAACATCTGGTGCACACCTTTAATAGCCATCGAGGTCACCAGGCTCATCGGAATATGAAAGAGCAACCCGCGACCGTAATTCTGTCGGTCAATCGAAATCCGATCTGCCAGCCACCAGATACCGGGTGTTGCCAGCGCAAACAAATAACAATAGGTAAATTCACGAAAGAGCCATTTACCGAGATTAAATTGCTCGATACTCGCAACCGTGTGAAATAAATAGCCTTGCGAGGTGAAAAACAATCCGACGACTGTCCAAATCAAGAAAATCAGAAGCCAGCGCGAATGCTTAAAGGAAAACATGTGATGATACCAGTCAGTAGTCAGTAGTCAGTAGTTCGCCAAGTTTATTTGACTGAATCACTTGACTGTATGTTCGTACAAGAATTTCATTGTAAATTGGTATGAGAACCTGCAGGTCAAAGGATGCGGCATTATAGCTGAAGAGAGCAAATAGCGAGTAGCGAGTCGTCAATCTGCCCAGGCTTGTGAAACGGGCTGTCTTGTGAAACTCGTGGAGTTGTGTTCTTGAATCCTTGAGCCCTGGCCAGGGAGTTTAATTTAAATTAGTTGGTTTAATTAAATAATTTACAATTTATTTGCCAGATATATAGTTTAATTTGATTTTTTAAAGAGCCTGGTTCACGGGTTTCTGGCTGGTTTTGGTTTGCATAAGAAGCGGTAAGAGCTAGTAAAGTATTTTTTATCAATGATTTAAAAATATTTCTACTTATTGCTGTTAAAATTTCCAAGGTCTGGCACACACCTTGCACTACTCCTGGACAAATTGAAATTGAAGACTTCAGCTCGGAGAGCGAGGACAACAGACATGCCTAAAAAAGAAAGTATGCAGCATAAACTTGATCGCGTCAGACCACCACGGGTTCAAATTACCTATGATGTGGAAATCGGCGACGCCATCGAAATGAAAGAACTTCCCTTTGTGGTCGGTGTGATGGGCGATTTTTCCGGCAAATCGCTGGCGGAAATGCCCCGTGTGAAAGATCGTAAATTTGTCGAAATTGATCGGGATAACTTCAACCAGGTGATGGCTAAAATGAAGCCGAAAATCGCCATGCGGGTTGATAACAAACTTGCCAACAATGACACCCAACTGGCTGTCGAACTTGAATTTAAAACCATGGATGATTTCCATCCTGATGAACTGGTTCAGCAGGTGCCCGCGCTCCGGAAACTGATCGAAGCCCGGCGGAAATTGTCAGACTTGCTGTCAAAGATGGACGGCAATATGAAGCTTGAAGAATTGCTGACCGACGTGGTTCAAAACACGGAAAAACAGCGCCAGCTTGGCCGCGTCTTGGGATTGGCCGCCCCGACTGAAGAAGCTTCGATTGAGGAGGAGGGCAGCTCCAATGAATAGCCAGCTTCACTCATTTGCGCCGGCTACGGCTCCAGCCGTGGATTTTTCAGATCAGTCGCTCCTGGACCAGTTGATTACCGAAGGCCGGATGGCCCAGGACGAAACCCAGGAAGCGATGGCCAAAGACCTGGTCACCGAATTTGTCCAGCAAGTTCTCGATGGCGAACTGGTTATTTCCAAGGACCTGGAATCAGCCATTATGCAGCGGATTGCGGAAATTGATTTGCTGTTGACCGGGCAAGTCAATGAAATTTTGCACCACCAGGAATTTCAGAAAATGGAAGCGTCCTGGCGCGGCCTGCAATACCTGGTGTTTGAAACTGAAACGAGCACTCAGTTAAAAATCCGGGTGCTGAACGTTTCAAAGAAAGAACTGCTCAAGGACGTCACCAACGCGATTGAGTTTGACCAGTCGGCGATCTTTAAAAAGATCTATGAAGAAGAGTACGGTACCTTTGGCGGCGCTCCATATGGGTGTTTGATTGGGGATTTTGAGTTTACCAACCATCCCCAGGATATGGCCCTGCTGGAAAAAATGTCAGGGGTCGCAGCAGCGGCGCACGCTCCATTTATTTCGGCGGCTTCACCCAAGCTCTTCGGGTGGGAAAGCTTTACCCAACTGGGTGAGGTTCGCGACCTGGCCAAGATTTTCGACCGGATTGAGTATGTCAAATGGCGTTCCTTCCGGGACTCGGAAGATTCACGCTATGTTGGCCTGTGCCTGCCGCATAACCTGTTGCGGTTGCCGTATGGCACGGAAACGGCTGAGACCGAGACCTTCAGGTTTGAAGAAGACGTGACGGGTCGCGATCACAAGAAATATTTGTGGGGCAATGCCGCCTATGCTTTGGGCGTGCGAGTGACCGAAGCGTTTGCCCACCACGGTTGGACGGTGGCCATCCGCGGCGTTGAAGGCGGCGGATTGGTTCAGGGGTTGCCAACCCATACCTTTATGACGGACGAAGGCGAAGTGGCCATGAAGTGCCCAACCGAAATTGCCATTACCGACCGTCGTGAAAAAGAATTCAGCGACCTGGGCTTTATTCCGCTGGTCCATTGCAAGAACACCGATTATGCGGCGTTTTTTGGTACAAATTCGTCCAACAAGCCCAAAAAATACGACACCGACTTTGCCAATGCCAACGCCCGGCTGTCGTCCCAATTGCAGTATATCTTTGCTGTGAGCCGGTTTGCGCATTACCTGAAAGCGATTATGCGTGACAAGATCGGTTCATTTATGGAACGCAAGAACGTTGAGGATTATCTCAACCGCTGGATTATGAACTATGTGTTGATTGATGACAGTGCAACTCAGGAACAGAAAGCCAAGTTGCCGTTGCGCGAAGCACGAGTCGAAGTAGCCGAAGTCAAAGGCAAGCCTGGGTGTTACAAAGCAGTCAGCTATCTGCGGCCTCATTTCCAGCTTGATGAAATCGCAATTTCTTTACGGTTGGTTTCGGAACTCCCGGCCCCAGCCAATCAACGCTGATAACCGGTGCCTGGTACTTGTTGGTGCCTGGGAATTAGGACTTTTAACAAAGGACTAAGAACCAGGAACAAAGAACTTAAGAATCAGGCACCAAAGACTATAACCCAAACTAAACTTACCAACTTAACCAAACTTTAAGGAGATTTATTGTCATGTCGTTTGATGCATTTCTTAAAATCGATGGAATTCAGGGCGAAAGCCGGGATGAAAAGCACAAAGAGTGGATTGAAATCCTTTCTTATAGCAAGGGACTGAGCCAGACTGCAGCATTCTCATCCAGCTCACACGGGTCAAAATCAGCCGAACGTGCAAATTTCAGTGAGTTCAACATTACCAAAGCGTTGGATAAGGCAACCCCTCATTTAGCATTTGCCTGTGCCAGTGGGCAGCACTATGCTAAAGCCACAATTGAAATCTGCCGGGCTGGCGGAACGAGCAAACAGACCTTTATGCGCTACACGTTGCAAGATGTGTTGATCACCAATTACACCGTCAATGGTGTTGGTGGTGGTGGTGATGGTGAATCCATTCCAACCGAAAATATTCAATTAAGCTACGGTAAGATTGAATGGAACTACATTCCAACCAACCAGACAACCGGTCAGGCAATGGGGAATATTTCCAAGGGTTGGGACTTGACCCAGAACAAACCAGCGTAATGTTTGCACCTTGTTGAGTCATTTCACATGAAAATAGTAAATCGGAGCTTTTACCGTTGAAGGTCAATTCAAGGGTAAAGCTCCGATCAACTTTTTTAGGAGGTGCGTTTCCGCGAGCGAAACCGCCGGACTTTGGCCAGGTTGCCACAGGTCTGCATATCGCACCACTGGCGGCGACTGTTTCGGCTGGTATCTTCAAACAACCAGCCACAGCCTTCGCCGCCACATTGACGAATCCGAGTGAGTTCGCCTCCGGTGAAGAGTTCAGCAGCGGAATCCGCAATCCGCCACAGCATTTGATCAAGCGCCGTGACATCGCCATTCCAACCCCAGGCAAAAGTATGAGGGGGGTGATGAGTGATTTTCAGATGGCTGTATCCTCTGGCTACTTCCTGGTTGAGACATTCCAGGTCGTTGGGCTGTGGTTCGGTTTGATGAATGATTGCCAGACTGAGGCGGTAAATCACTTCCCGAAGCACAATCGCCCGCTCCTTCACGCTGGCGGCTTCTACCGGGTGCTGTTCGGCTAGATGTGCCAGTTGAGCGGCTTCCGGCTCGGTCAGGATTCCCGTCAGCAGACTCCAGGCCAGCAAATCAAGATAGTCGGCAAATTTATCATCGGTCACCTGATATACCATGGCTGCCAGTGGGTCGGGTGGTGAGATGCTTTGGCGACCACCGACCGTGTTGACAAAGTCCAGGCACAGACGACCAGCAATCAGAGTGATTGAAGCAATTGGGCGTTCTCTCAGATTCATAGGCAAAAAAATTTACGTGTAACTGTCAAAAATGATTTGACAGGTTACATTAAATACTCTATCTTGTAACTATCAAAAGCAAGTTAACCGGTTACAGGCGATACGTCAAATGAAGTAATACCATCTTGGAATGAATAAATCGTATTAGAAAAAAGTCAAGTAATTCAATCAATTGAAGTTAGTGAACTACTGACTACGATCTACTGACTACAAACTGGTATAAAGCAATGTGGAGTGTGGTGACAGGTCGCAGCGTTCAAATTCACGGCCAGTCGGCGCACTCCGAAAAGAGTTATCGTTCACTTCAGATCAGAAATCAACAGACCAGGAAAGGGAGCACTATGATTGCGCGAATCTGGCACGGTCGGACGTTGGCCGGGCAGGCAAACATCTATCTTGACTATATCAACCAGACCGGAGTTCCCGACTACCGTCAGACCCCAGGGAATTTAGGAGTCTTTGTTTTTCGTCAAATCGAGGGTGCCGAAGCCCATTTTCTCACGCTGTCGTTGTGGGATTCCTATGAATCAATCCAGCGGTTTGCCGGTGATGAGTACGAGTTTGCGAAATACTACCCGGAAGACGAGCAATACCTGCTCGAATTTGAGCCGAAAGTTCAACACTACGAAGTCTCAACCAGCTTTTTTGGAGGATTGCTACCATGTCAGAAGTAAAACAATTGTTAGATGAATTAACACGAATTCACGATGGAGATGCCGGTCACGGCCCGGCGCTTCGCGAAGCACTCGAAAATATTTCCGCCGCTCAGGCAGCGTATAAACCAATTCCCGATGCCCACAGCATTTGGGAACTGGTGCTGCATATTGCCGCCTGGGAAAATGTAACTGTTCGTCGGTTGGAAGGTCATCCAACGGCTGAGCCTGAAGAAGGTGATTTCCCACCAGTTCCAGATACCAGTGATGCCGCCTGGCAAAATGCCATTGCTCGATTGAACGACATTCAGGCCCGGTTCCTCAATGAAGTTTCTCGTCTGACGGACGCCGGGTTAAATGAAAAAGTCGTGGGTGACGAATATTCAATCCGACAACTGTTGCGGTCCACCGCCCGGCATAAAATTTATCACACGGCGCAAATCAGCCTCTTGCGCAAAGGCTGGAGTGCGGCGGCTTGATACCGCTTTCATTTTCGGCGGCTTGACGTCAAACTTTTTTCAAGTCCGGCAGTGTCAGGCCGCTGTTTATGAAAGCGACGTCAAGCCGTCGCACTCCGAAAATAGGTTCGGTACCATTCTTTTTCGTGATGATCCAGAGCCTCCGGGTCAGGTGAAAAACCAGGTTCCAGCATCATTCGAATTTTTCCAAGGGTTCGAAAATCCCGCTGACTGACCACCGGAAAGCCATTTCTCAAAAGCAGTGCCGTCGAAACACCAACCCCGATCTGGTACTTGCGGTCTATCTCCAATCGGCAGCCATCTGAAATCACCTGACTTCCGCAGGCGGCGCTCATATCCGTCAAAATTGCCAGTTCAATCTGATTTGCCTGGGCAAAGCTGAGCATCGCCTGTGCTCCGATCACCATGCCTTCGGTCAGGTCCTTTCCGTGTTCATCCAGCACCCGAGCTTTTCCATCGAGCACGTCGTTGCCATCGCCACCGTGAATATCCGGCAGGGTTCGCGGTGTGCCAAGTGCGTGGTCTTCGGGGCAAAATGACAACACCTTCACGGTTGGCAAGGCAACCAGGTCGGTCAGTACGCCACCCATCCCATTGTCGGAGCCGTCAACGCCGCAGGGAAGTCCCATCATACAGCCACTCATAAGTACTCGAAGCGGTTCGGTGGGAGTTGGTGTTCGAAGATCAGCCACGGCATCAGGTTGGTGGGCCAGTCGCATCAGATTCTCCTCAAAAGGGTTCTGGAATAATACCAGTTTGTAGTCAGTAGTCAGTAGTCCGTAGTTCACTAAGCTTATTTGATTGAACTACTTGACTGTTTTCTAATACGAGGCTTCCATTGCAAATTGGTATAACCAGGAAGAAAAATTGGGTTGGAAGGTATTTGGAAATTGCGAAATGGAGCGCCACTGTATCGTGGAGTGGTCCAGGTTTCAATCTGCTTGTTGACAGCCACTGATTGCGCTGAAGGCAGGACCTGATCCGTTTGGACTGACGACAGCAGGCCGTAAACGACCTGCCTTGATGAACCCATCGCTATGCGGCGAAAACCCCGAATCTGATCCCCTTGTCTCCTTGTCTCCTTGTCCCCTTGTTCCCTTGTTCCCTACGCTGGGCGTTTGAGCGTGTAGATCACTTCGGGGAATTGGCCTTTGATTTCGCCCCTTTGCCATCCCTGGGCGGCATAAAACCGGTCGGCTCGGGTATTCACTTCAGTGCTTAAAATCACCTGAGGTGCGCCACGTTCAAAGAGCCAGTCAGTCGCAAATTTGAGAAGGTGCTTCCCAATGCCTTTGCCTTCATGCTCCGGATGAATAAACAGCGCCCAGATGGAATGGTCTTCGCGGGCAGCGTAGGAAAACCCGACCACCGTTCCTTCAATCTCGCACACCCAGCCTTTTCCGAGCGGACCGAGGTAGGCTTCATACATTTGTCGAGTAATCCGGCCTGGGTTGGAAAGGACATTTTCTTTCACCAGTAAGCGAATTTTTGACATCGCCGGAATGTCAGCGTGTGTTGCTTCCCGAAAAACCATCCTCATACCGCCTTTTATAGAGTTCACGCATTGGTTTGTGAAAATTGCGTGGCTTTCACCTCAAGTGGCTGGAGTAAACGATTGGATAAAGCATCTCTCAATTCGGTAACACCCCGAGGAGTTAAAGCCAGTGCAAATCGCCAGTTACCTTTGTGAAAATAAACCCAGTGACACCCAAGGCAAATCACAACCTGAACTGAACCAGCTCCCTGCCCAAACTCGATGGCCGTGCCTGGACTGAAACAGCGCATTCCGAAGGTGTTGCGATTCCCATAGAGCCTCAAATGAAAAATTGTTTTCCACAGTGATTGTGCCACGGATGGTTGAAGCGCCCAGGTTTCAGTAAATCGAAACCCCTGAACATACCCTTCCGTGTTTTTCAGATCAGGATCGGTCGTTCGTGGCTGGCGGGTTAAACGGTAGGCCCGAGCTGGGAAAACCTGTGATGTGACACGCATTGTCAGAAGTTGCGTTCCATCAAGCACACCAGGCAATTTCAAAATTGATTCAAACGGATTCCTCATACGTGCTGCCACCATTAAGTCGAGTCATTTTTGCTGCCGATACTCAAAGGTCTGACTGACAACCCGAACAACCTGATTGTTGTGATGACCATAAATGGCAACCCTGAGTGCCCGGTTATAGTCATGAAGTTCAAGCCTGACCTGGACTTCAATTGATTCTCCTGGTTGGAGTTCATGTTGCCCCCAGCCTGAGTCGTCAATATAAAGCAAGTGATTTTTCCAACCAAACCAGGAACGATAGAGCCTTTCATGAACTGGGAAAACTGGCTGGGCTGCCTCCGTTTCATACCGGAATGGGTGACTGGTCAGGTTTGCAAGTTTAAAGAAGGCAATAATCTGTTCGTTGTATGAGTCCTGAACTTTTTCAAGTCTCAAGAATTTTAATGTAACCTTTTGAACAGATTGATTTTGTTTGCTATCAAATGATTGTTGACCGGCTTGAGTTTGAGAAGAAAAGGAAACGAGCGCCCCGAAAAGGATGAGAACAATCAAAAGATCGGGCTTCCATACGCGAACGAGATGCATGGTGTGGTCTCCGCAGCGGAAAGCTTCAAGAGAATATGACCAGAGAGGATTTATCTTACCCCTGAGTGCGATTGGTGACTGGCTCGACCACACTTCGCGGAGGCGTTTTCCCAGTAAACCAGGCTGGTTCGTCAAGGCCGGTGGTCTGGCGGGGAGCTTCGATCTCGGGCGGATTGATGGGTGGTGACTTCAATAACGAAGCCTGCCCCGCTTTGGCGAAAGACAAAATCAATTTGGTCGCCAGATAGCAGGCCGTTCCAACCATCCCGACTGCCAGTCCAAGACAGGTCAACAGTAACAAGACGAGTTGTTCCGGCCTTCCCGGATGAAACCGGTCGCGGATGAAATCAAAGATCAGAAATACCAGGAAAAAAATCGAAACCCCAAGCAGGGCGCCACAGGCCAGGAGCCAGCTCACTTGCCCAACTCCAACCAGCATGGTGGGCTCGTCAGACAGGGGGGTGTGACGGGTCAAAACTTCAAGATTTGAACCACACCGGGTGCAATATCTGACCGATTCCTTATTTTCATACCCACACCTTGAACAAAACATAGGTGGCTCCTTCTCAAATGCTCGCACAGTTTGAAAATGATGGAGGAAGAAAGGAAGCTCCATCCGACAGCATTGAGTCAGTTGGGGCTAAATCCTTCTGAATGATTCACTTTTCAGGCGTTGAAGAGAACTTGAATATTAGGGTTGAACCAGAGAATCCGCAAGTTGTCAGGAAAATGAGTTGTCTGGCCGGGTGAGATTGAAAAAACGGCCTTCAGGTTGTCGTGGCGGTTTACTTATTTCATTTTGCAATGAAACTCCCGTATTAGAAAATAGTCAAATGACTCAGTCAAATAAACTTAGGGAGCGTTAAAAATCAACTTCCCGTTTTCGTTTGGGGGGATAGGTATTTGGATTGAGCCTCCTGGAAGGCTGCCGTTCGGATAGCCGGTGGTTGCGAGGCTTTGTGAGCTACCACCGGGAACAGGTTGGTTCTCTCCAGTTCTCCCCGCGTCGCCCGCGCCCCGTAGGGGCGCGGGCGACGCGGGGAGAACCAAGGGGGATGGCCTGTGGATCCGGTGGTAGGCCCAAAGCGGCCAACCGACCGGCTATCCGAACTGCAACGCTTCGCGGTGCAAAGCCAAAACCTGGATGTGGCAGAACATCCGCACCCTCAGGAACTTATTTTTTAACGCTCCCTTAGCGGACTACTGACTACTGACTGATATTATTTCTCTAACGCTCCGCTCCAAATTGTCTTCTTCACGCGCTCCTTTTCATGTCTGCTAGGGGCTGGCGGATGAATCACTCGCCGGGCTTTGCTGGTTTCAGGTACGATAGGCCGCGTTGTGGTGCATTTGCCGCGCCACGACATATACCTCAAAAACCTCACCTTCTCCAAATCACACATGCAGACCCGTCTGGAAAGTCAAAAAGGCGGCTGGGGACAAAAAACATGACTGAGTTGCCAGAACAGGTCGTTGCAACGCTGCGTGAAGATCGGGAATTCGTTTTAACACGTCGAGTGGAGCCCGGTGCTTCTGCACGTTCGACGCTGGTGCTGACAACTGTTTTGGAACATCCATCACTCGACAGCCTCAAGCACCTGGAACATGAATATGGATTGCGGGAGGAGCTTGATCCCGCCTGGGCGGTTCGACCTCGGGCATTGACTCGCCATCAGGGGCAACTGGTGCTTCGGTTTGATGATCCAGGTGGCGATGTTTTGACCCGAATGCTGGAAAAACCACTGGAGTTCACCCACTTTTTGCAGACAGCCATTGGTTTAGCACGGGCGCTCCAGGGTGTCCATAAGCGTGGGCTGATTCATAAGGATGTCAACCCAGCCAACATTCTGGTCAATAATGCAACCGGAGAGGTGCGGCTCACCGGGTTTGGAATCGCTTCGCGCCAGCCGCGTGAGCACCAATCGCCCAATTCCCCAGAAACGATTGCCGGAACGCTGGCCTACATGTCGCCGGAACAAACCGGGCGGATGAACCGGTCGCTGGATTCCCGGAGCGACCTCTATGCGTTTGGGGTCACGCTGTATGAGTTGCTCACCGGGACGTTGCCCTTTACGGCTTCAGATCCAATGGAATGGATCCACTGCCACATCGCCAAAAAGCCGCCCCACCCCAGCCACCGGAGAGCGGAAATCCCAGAGCCGCTGGCCCAGATTGTGATGAAACTCCTGGCCAAAGCGGCTGAGGATCGGTATCAAACCGCTGCCGGGGTTGAAGCTGATCTCCGAAAGTGTCTTGTCGCCTGGGAATCCAATGGGCGGGTTGATCACTTTCCGCTCGGTGAACAGGATGCTTCTGACCGGTTGTTGATTCCCGAGAAACTCTATGGTCGCGAGCGCGAAATTGAAACGCTGGTGGCGGCGTTTCATCGCGTGAAGACCACTGGTCAAACCGAGCTGGTACTGGTTTCGGGCTATTCGGGTGTGGGCAAAACTTCGGTTGTGACTGAATTGCATAAAGCCCTTGTTTCCACTCGGGCCCGGTTTGCCTGTGGAAAATTCGATCAGTTTCAACGCGGTATTCCCTATGCAACCCTCGCGCAGGCACTGCGAAATCTGGTCCAGGCAATTTTGGGACAGGGTGAGGTTGAGCTGGAGAAGTGGCGGAACCGAATCTCTCAAGCTGTTGGGTTCAACGGTCAGTTGATGATCAATCTTTTTCCCGAATTGGAACGAATCATTGGCCCGCAACCACCCATGCCGGAATTGCCGCCCCAGGATTCCCAGAACCGCTTTCAGATGGTCTTCCGCCGGTTTGTCAGCGTGTTTGCCCAACCGGATCAGCCGCTGGTGCTTTTCCTGGACGATTTGCACTGGCTGGATTTGGCCACGCTCGATTTTCTCCAAAACGTGGTCACCCAGGATGAAGCACGGTACCTGCTGGTGATTGGTGCCTATCGAGACAACGAAGTGACCCCGATTCACCCACTGATGCGGACGATGGAGAACGTTCGGAAGATTGGAGGCCGAATCCAGGACATCACTCTTGCGCCGCTTGGGGCCCGGGACGTATGTCGGCTCCTGGCTGAAACCTTCACCTGTGACCCTGAGCGCGTTCAACCTCTGGCCGATCTCATTCAGGAGAAAACCGGAGGGAATCCGTTCTTCGTGGTTCAGTTTGTCACCGCGCTCGCTGAAGAACAGCTCATTTCATTTCACCTGGAAACGCACGAATGGACCTGGAACCTGGCCGGAATTCAGGCCAAAGGATATGCCGACAACGTGGGCGAATTGATGGCCGGGAAGCTCAGCCGCCTTCCGGATTCAACCCAGCGAGTGCTGATATACCTGGCCTGCCTGGGGAGTAGTTCTGAAACCGCCCTGATGGGGTCAATTCTAGGAATGACAATCCAGGAGGTGGAAGAAAACCTCGCCGAAGCCATCCAGGCCGGGCTGGTTTTTCAATTCGATGGCACGTTCAAATTTATCCATGATCGCGTTCAGGAAGCCGCCTATTTACTCATTCCAGAGAGCGTGCAGCCGGTCATTCATTTACGAATCGGTCGGATGCTGGCCGCCCGGATTCCACCGGAAAATCGAGCGGATATTTCCTTTGAAATTGTGAATCATTTCAACCGTGGGGCCGCGCACATTGTATCGCCGGAAGAGCGGCGGCAGGTGGCTGAACTCAATTTTCTCGCTGGGAAGCGTGCCCGGTCGGCAACTGCCTATACCGCGGCCCTCAGCTATTTCACGGCTGGGGAGGCATTGCTGACTGAAGATGATTGGGAACGGTACGCCGACTTAAAATTTGGACTTTCGCTCCACCGGGCCGAATGTGAATTTCTCACCGGTACCATGACTGCCGCTGAAGACCGGCTGTTCCAGTTATCGCAACGAACCAGCAATCTGGTGGATTTGGCCACCGTCACCTGCCTTCGTGTGTCACTTTACACGACTCGCGATATTAACCGGGCCGTTCAGGTAGGGCTGGACTATCTCCGACATGTTGGAATTGAGTGGAATCCGCACCCAACGGCGGGAGAGGTCAAACTGGAATTTGAGCGAATGTGGCGTCAAATTGGCACCCGACCGGTTGCCGCCCTGCTCGATTTGCCCTCACTCAGTGACCCAACCTGTCGGGCGACGATGGATGTTTTGACCGATATTCTGGCGCCAGCCGTTTTCAGTGACCGGTATCTTCCAGGTCTGGTTGCTGGTCGAATGGCCAACCTGAGCCTGGAACATGGCAACAGCGATGCCTCCTGTCTGGCTTATTGTTGGTTGGGGGCAATTCTTGGCGCCTATGTGGGTGATTACCAGGCCGGACTCCAGTTTGGTCAGCTTGGGGTTGATCTGGTGGAACGCCGAAATCTGGTTCGCTATCAGGCGCGAGTGTTTATTCTTTTCGGGAATCATATTCTCCCCTGGAGTCAACCACTTCACCTGAGTCGGGCCATGTTGCGGCGCGGATTTGACGCGGCGCTGGAAGTGGGTGACGTGACCTTCGCCGGGTATTGCTTCAGCCATGTGGTTGCCAATCGGCTGGCCATGGGCGACCCGCTTGATGAAGTCCACCAGGAAGCCGAAACCGGTCTTCAATTTGCTCGAAAAACACGCTTTGGTGGCACGGTTCGGGTCTTTATGGGGTTGCTCACAGTGATCCGTTCGCTCCGTGGTCTGCCTCCGGATTTTCGTTCGTTCACGGATGAAATCGAGTTTGAACAAGACCTGGAACAGGATCCGCGACTGGCACTTCCAGCCTACTGGTACTGGTTTCGCAAAATGCAGGCCCGGTTCTTTGCCAAAGACTATGAGTCAGCCGTGAGCGCCGCGCTCAAAGCCCACAAACTCCGGGGGACAACCCCAACCTTCTTTGAGAACAGCGAATTTCATTTCTTTGGCGCACTGGTGAGGGCTGCCGGATATGATCGGACCACGGGTGACGAGCAGGCCAGTCACCGGGAGGCTCTGGGTACGCACCATAAACAACTGGTCT
This sequence comes from Acidobacteriota bacterium, assembly GCA_016208495.1. Lineage (NCBI taxonomy): Bacteria > Pseudomonadati > Acidobacteriota > Acidobacteriota bacterium. The sequence goes on from JACQXX010000118.1 coordinate 90,112, forward strand.
TGTGGGCCAAGAACTGCCCGGAAACATTTGAGTGCCGGACTAACCTCGTGGCGGCTGAAATTGCGCGCGTCGAAGGCCGCGACCTCGACGCCATGCACCTCTATGAAGCCGCCATCACCGGAGCACGGACCCAGGGTTTTGTTCAGATTGAAGGACTGGCCAATGAGCTTGCCGCCGCCTTTTACAGTGCTCGTGGTTTAGAGACCAGTGCCGGGGTTCATTTGCGCAACGCGCGGTATTGTTATCTCCGATGGAGGGCTGATGGGAAAGTCGAGCAACTTGATCAGGCATATCCTCACTTGCGGGAAGACCTGATGGTACGCCCGGCGGCCACCACGATTGTTTCACCAATCGAACAACTGGACCTGGCCACGCTTTTCAAAGTGTCCCAGACGGTTTCGGATGAAATCATTCTTGAGAAATTGATCGAAAAGCTCATGGTGATTTCGGTCGAACATGCCGGTGCGGAACGTGGCATCCTGATCCTGCAGCGAAATAATGAACTCCATATCGAGGCCGAGGCTACAACCACCGATGGCAAGGTTGTGGTCAATCTGAGCAAAAGGGAGGTCACGTCAGCGGCACTTCCCGAGTCAATTCTGCGCTATGTGACCCGGACACTGGATTCCGTGCTGCTTGATGATGCCACCACGGTTCATTCATTTTCCGAGGATTCTTATTTAAGCCGTCATCGGTCGCGTTCAGTGCTCTGTTTGCCGTTGGTGAAGCATACCTCACTCACCGGGGTGCTGTACCTTGAACACAACGGTGCTTCGCACGTGTTCACGCCTGATCGAATTTCAATGTTAAAACTGCTGGCGTCACGAGCGGCAATTTCATTGGAAAACGCCTACCTCTATTGTGATCTGCAACGGGTAAAAGTCTATCTGGCCGAAGCCCAACGCCTTAGCCTGACGGGTAGTTTTGGCTGGAAGGCAGGCACTGGAGAAATTTTCTGGTCCGAAGAGACATACCGCATTTTTGAATATGATCCGACGCTCAAGCCAGGGGTGAACCTGGTTCTGGAGCGAATTCACCCGGAAGACGTCAGCCTTGTCCGGCAGACCTTTGCCCAGGCTTCAAAGAATGGACTGGATTTTGACCTGGAGCACCGCTTATTGATGCCTGATGGCACCCTCAAACACGTTCACATTGTGGTCCATGCGCGACTGGATGGAACCGGCACGCGCGAATTTGTCGGCGCGGTGATGGATGTGACTGCCGCCCGGCAGGCCGAAGCCGATTTGAGAGAACGGGAGCGCGAACAACGGCAAATCGTCGAGGTTATTCCCCAACTCATTTTTGTGCTTGCGCCGGATGGGAGCCTGCTCTATGGAAACAAGCTGGTGCTCGAATACACGGGGCTGACACTGGATGACATTCAGTCTTCTGATTTTCGAAGTCGTGTGTTCCATCCTGATGATGAAGACCGGTTGCGCGGAGAGCGCACTCAGAAATTTTTGCGCGGCATTCCCTTTGAAGTCGAACAGCGGGCGCGGCGCAAAGATGGTCAGTATCGGTGGTTTTTGACCCGGTTTATTCCGCTTCTGGATCAGCACGGACACATTGTGCGTTGGTATGCCACTGGAACCGACATTGATGACCGAAAGAAAGCCGAAGAGCAGATTCGCAACGAAAATATCGCGCTCCGCGAAGAAATTGATAAAACCTCGATGTATGAAGAAATTGTAGGTGCGTCTCCAGCACTGCAAGAGGTCCTGGCCCGCATTTCCAAGGTTGCCCCGACTGATTCCACGGTACTCATCAACGGTGAAACCGGAACTGGAAAGGAACTGGTTGCCCGTGCCATCCATAAACGGTCAGCCCGGTCGTCGCGGGCGTTTGTCAGTGTCAACTGCGCGGCCATTCCGCCATCACTGATTGCTTCGGAATTGTTCGGTCATGAAAAAGGCGCCTTCACCGGTGCCATCCAGCGACGACTGGGTCGGTTTGAGCTGGCTGACGGCGGGACCATTTTCCTCGATGAAATTGGTGAAATTCCACTGGAAACCCAAATTTCCCTCCTGCGGGTATTGCAGGAACGCGAAGTCGAGCGGGTTGGAGGAAGTCGTCCAATTCGGGTGGATGTTCGGATCATTGCCGCCACAAATCGTGATTTACAGGCGGCCATCGGTGCCGGCTCGTTTCGAAGCGACCTGCTGTACCGGCTCAATGTCTTTCCGATTGAGATGCCGTCGCTTCGCCACCGCACAGAAGACATCCCCCTGCTGGTTGAGTATTTTATTGATCGGTATGCCAGCAAAGCCGCGAAAAAGATCCGTGGCGTCAACCGAAAAACCCTGGAATTATTTCAATCCTATCCCTGGCCGGGGAATATTCGGGAACTTCAAAACGTGATCGAACGGTCAATTATCCTCTGTGAAACCGACATGTTTTCCGTTGATGAAAGCTGGCTGTCGCGAGCATCGGTTCCAGTTCAGCCCGCCAGTCAGGTACTGGCCAAAACGCTGGTGACACAAGAGAAGGAACTGATCGAAGCCGCGCTGGCGGAAAGCAAAGGTCGGGTTTCTGGACCGACCGGTGCCGCGGCAAAGCTGGGCCTCCCCGCCTCAACGCTGGAATCAAAGATCAAAACCTTAAAAATCAACAAGCATCGGTTCAAAGTGGAGTAATTTTTAACATTTTTTACCACAGAGGACACAGAGGAACACCAAGATCACTTTGCCTCTGTGTTCCTCTGTGTCCTCTGTGGTGAGTTTTGGTTTTCATTGCAACCGTTCCGGCAAATCAAAAATCACGAACATTTTTCACGAGATTTCGCGAATTATCGAGGGTTCGTAATTTTTGAGTTCGTGAATTTTCCTGTTTTCAATGGTTTACGATTGGCACCCAAATTGCCCACAGGTATGGCGTAGTTTGAAATTCACGAAATGCCAATTGAAACCAAATTTTCTTCAGGAGAACATCATGAGTACGAATAGTAAAAAACTGGCCGGTAAAGTTGCGGTTGTCACGGGCGCTTCAAAAGGAATCGGCGCCGCTATCGCCATTCATCTGGCCGACGAAGGCACGGCGGTTGTGGTCAATTATGCTTCCAGTAAGGAAGGCGCCGAACGCGTTGTCAATGAGATCGTTTCGCGTGGCGGAAAAGCCATTGCCGTGCAGGCGAATGTTGCGAAAAAGAGCGATATTGAACATTTATTTGCTGAAACGAATGAAACCTTTGGAACACTCGATATTTTGATCAACAACGCTGGAATCTATGAGATGTGGCCACTTGAAGCCATTACCGAAGACCACTTTCACCGCCAGTTTGATTTGAATGTCCTCGGACTGTTGCTGACAACCCAGGAAGCCGTCAAACATTTTTCACCAGCCGGTGGCAGCATCGTCAATATCAGTTCCATCGTAAGCACGTGGTCTCCGGCCAATGCCGCGGTGTATAGCGCCACCAAAGCCGCGGTGGATGCCATTACCCGGTCGCTGAGCAAGGAATTGGCGCCACGAAACATTCGGGTCAATTCGATCAATCCCGCGCTGGTTGAAACCGAAGGTGTACAAACCGCAGGCGCGCTCGAACACCTGAAACAGTTTGTCTCAATTACCCCGCTCGGTCGTATCGGCCAGCCACAAGATATTGCTCCGGCGGCTGTTTTCCTGGCTTCGTCGGATTCATCCTGGATGACTGGCGAAACCATCTACATCACCGGCGGTCTTCGCTGAGGTGGTGACTCTGGACCCGAAGACAGAATGACAAGGAGACACGGAGACCTGGGAACAAGGAAAACCAGGAACAGAGAATAGGTGAGAACGACCATGACACTGAGAATCCAAAGATCAACCGAGGCCGATTGGGTCGTTTTCACCTTGAGCGGGCGAATCAGCCCCGAATACATTGAAGCATTACAATCCCTTTTTGACCTCGAAGTTACCGCCGGATTTATCCTTGATTTGATTGAGGTCAAACTCGTGGATCGTGACGCCATCAAAGTTCTGGCCAGTTGGGAAGCAAACGGGGTCCGGTTGCGGAATTGTCCACCCTTTATCCGCGAATGGATTGCCCGCGAACGGGCATGTTCCTGAACTCTCACCACCCAATCTCAGGCACGCCGAAAACAAGAATGGAGAATGTAATGAAACTACAATTGAAACATAAACTTGTCGTTGGCACCTCCATCGGAATTGTATGCCTGGTGGTGCTGGTGGCCTCGCGGTATTCAAACCAGAAGTCCCCCACGATGGCGATGCCTGTTCCCGAAGTTGAAGTGGTAACGGTGGTGCAAGAAGATATTCCGATTTATAACGAATGGATCGGCACGCTCGACGGAATGGTCAATGCCGAAATCAGGGCCCAGGTGAGCGGGTATCTTCTTATCCAGCACTATGCCGAAGGATCCTTTGTCAAAAAAGGTCAGTGTTTGTTTGAGATTGACCCCCGACCGTTCCAGGTGGCGCTCGACCAGGCCAAAGCCCGGCAGGCCGAAGCTGAGGCCCAATTTGCGCAGGCCAACGGCGCGCTGTTGCAGTCAAAAGCCCAACTGGCGTCAGCCGAGGCCAACCAGGTGCGAGCCCAGCTCGACGTAGACCGGTTTACCCCGCTGGCAAAGGAGAAAGCCGTTACCGACCAGGAACTTGACCACGCGGTTCAGGCCAACCTGGCTGCCAAAGCACAGGTTGCCGCCGCCGAATCAGGGGTGGAAACGGCCAAAGCCACCATCGTCGCCACTCAGGCCATGATTGAAGCCGCCAAAGCCGCGGTGGCTTCAGCCGAACTCAATTTGAGCTTCACCAAAATCACTTCGCCGGTTGATGGCGTGGCCGGAATTGCCCAGGCGCAGGTTGGGAATCTGGTCAATGCCGGTGCCAGCAACTTGACGACGGTTTCCACCCTGGATCCGATTAAAGTCTATTTTACGGTCACTGAGCAGGAGTACCTGAACCACGTTCGAAACACGCCAAACCAGACCGAACGTCAGGCCAAGGAGCAGGAACTCAAACTGGAACTGATTTTGGCTGATGGCAGCGTGTATCCAAAACCCGGCAAGTTTTATGTGGCTGACCGTCAGGTCAACACCCAAACCGGGACGATTCGACTGGCCGGATTATTTCCGAATGCAGACAATGTGCTGCGCCCCGGTCAATATGGACGCGTTCGCGCCATGACGGAAATGAAACCAGGGGCTTTGCTGGTACCTCAGCGCGCCGTGACTGAATTACAAGGCAAGTACCAGGTTGCGGTCGTCGGCAAGGACAATCGGGTGAGCATCCGCCCAGTCAAAGTTGGGGAACGAATCGGCTCTCAATGGATTGTTGAAGATGGTCTGCAACCCGGTGAACTGGTTGTGGTTGAAGGTACCCAGAAAATCCGTCCCGACGTGGTCGTCAATCCCAGGCCGTTTGTCGTCGCATCATCCACATCAACCACAGGGCAATAAGTACCTTACCGAAAATTTCCAGATATTTTAACCACGAAACACACGAACTACACGAAAAGAATCAAACACTTACCCAATCCAATATCTCAGGAAACTTATGACAAGGTACTTAATACCATTTAGGGTTCAGGGTTTAGGGTTCAGGGTTCAGGGAAATACAATTTTTTCAGTGGTTTAGCTTCTCCGTAACACAAGGGTTGCATTGCAAAATGGTACAAGAGAGGAGTTCCGCATGATTTCCGACTTTTTTATTCGCCGCCCAATCGTGGCAATGGTGATTTCCATTCTGATTGTAATTGGCGGTCTGATTGCCATGCAGCGACTTCCGCTGGCGCAATTGCCCGAGATTGTACCGCCGCAGATCATTGTTTCGACGAATTACACGGGGGCTGACGCTCTGACCATTGAGCAATCAATCTCAACGCCGCTGGAACAGCAAATGAATGGTGTGGACAACATGCTCTATATGCAGTCCACCAACGCCAACGACGGCACGGAGCAATTAACCGTCACGTTCGACGTCGAGACCGACGTGAACATTGACCAGGTCAATGTTCAGAATCGGATTGCCCAGGCTCAGCCGAATCTTCCGTCTGACGTTGTCCAGTACGGCATTACCACCCGTAAGTCAACGGGATTGCCGATGCTCATTATTTCGCTCTTTTCACCGAACGGGTCCTACGATTCGCTCTTTCTGGCCAACTACGCCAACATCAACATCAATGACGTCTTGTATCGGATACCGGGTGTTGGGGAGGTGAGGCTGTTCGGCGCCAGCGATTACGCCATGCGAATCTGGGTCAAACCCGACGTGCTTTCCAATCTTGGATTGTCAGTTCCCGATTTGACCAATGCCGTTCGGCAACAAAGTAATGTCAATCCTTCGGGTCAGCTTGGCGGCCAACCGGCACCTGAAGGTGTGGAAAAAACCTACACCGTGCGCGCCCAGGGACGCCTCCAAACCCCCGAGGAATTCGGCCAGATTGTCGTTCGCGCCAATCCGGACGGCTCGGTCGTGCGCTTGAAAGATGTAGCCAGGATTGAACTTGGGGCGCTCAACTATCAACAGCGCACCCGAACCAACGGCCAGCCAAGCGCCATCATTGCGGTCTTTCAGTCGCCCGGTTCCAACGCGCTGGAGGTGGCGGACGGCGTCAAAAAGACGATAGAAGACTTGAAAACCCGCTTTCCCGCCGGGCTCGATTACGCAGTGGCGCTCGATACCACGCTGCCGGTCACCGAAGGTATCCGCGAGATTATCAAAACACTTTTCGAAGCCATGGTTCTGGTTATTATCGTGGTCTTTTTGTTCCTGCAAAACTGGCGGGCCACGGTCATTCCGATGATAGCCGTACCGGTGTCGCTGATCGGGACATTTGCCTTTTTTCCGTTGCTCGGGTTTTCAATCAACACACTGTCGCTCTTTGCGTTTGTGCTGGCCATTGGCCTGGTGGTGGATGACGCCATTGTGGTGGTTGAAGCCGTCGAACACCACATCGAACATGGACTTTCGCCCCGCGAGGCCACCATCCAGGCGATGAAAGAAGTCTCGGGCCCGGTGATTGGGATTGCACTGATTTTGTCGTCGGTGTTTCTGCCGGTGGCATTTATGGGTGGAATCCAGGGCCGGCTGAACAATCAATTTGCCGTGACCATTGCCATTTCAGTGCTGATTTCAGCCTTTAACGCCCTGACGCTTTCTCCAGCTCTGGCGGCGATGCTGCTCAGGCCGAGAACCGAATCGAACAGCGTTCTGGCACGATTTTTCAGGGGGTTTAACCACTGGTTTACCAGGGCCACCAACCGCTATGTTGGCTGGAGTCAGGCACTGATTCGCAAAGCCGTGATTGCCATGCTGGTGCTTGGGGCGTTTGCCGTGGCGGATGGTCTGATTGGACGGCGACTGCCAACCGGATTTTTGCCCGAGGAAGATTACGGATACGCCTTGCTCAACGTCCAGCTTCCTCCGGCGGCTTCGCTGGAACGCACCGACGCCGTGTTGAAAAAAATCGAAGGAATTTTAAGCAAAACAAAGGGCGTCCAGTATTACAGCACCATTGGCGGGTTTAGCCTGTTGACCCGAACTTCGGCCAGTTACCAGGGATTCTTTTTCGTTGGGTTTACCCCCTGGCACGAGCGAACTGAAAAAGGACTCGATGCCCGGTCGCTGGTCAATCAAACAAATGTCGCGCTTGCCACCCAGGTGCCCGAAGCCGTGGCCTTTGCCTTTATGCCACCTTCGATTCCGGGACTTGGGAACGGCGGCGGGTTTTCATTATGGCTTCAGGATCGGAGCAGTGGTTCGGTCGAATCTCTGGATCAAAACGTGCAAAAATTTATTGCCGCCTGTCGCAAACGTCCGGAACTGGTCGGAGTTGTTTCATTATTTACGGCATCGGTGCCGCAAATGTACGCCGATGTGGACCGTGACAAAGCCTTAAAACAGGGCGTCGCCGTGGCGGAGGTCTATCAAACCCTGCAAGCCTATTTGGGCGGCCTGTACCTGAACCAGTTTAACCGGTTTGGTCGTCAATGGCGGGTATTTCTTCAGGCCGAAGGCGAAGAACGCCAAACGGACAAGGACATCCGCAATTATTATGTCCGCAATAAAGAGGGGCAGATGGTCCCGCTTTCGGCGCTGGTCACCATCCGTCGAATGAGTGGCCCGGAATTTACCAACCGGTTCAATCTCTACCGTTCGGCGCAAATCCTGGGCGGAGCCGCACCGGGATACAGTTCTGGTCAGGCACTGGCGGCGCTTGAAGAAGTCGCCAAAGAAACCCTGCCACCGGAAATGGGCTATGAATGGGCCGACCTTTCATACCAGGAAAAGAAGGCTTCGGGAGCCGCGGGTGTTGCCTTTGGACTGTCACTTGTCTTTGTGTTCCTGATTCTGGCGGCGCTGTATGAAAGCTGGTCGCTGCCGTTTTCGGTGCTGCTGACCGTGCCGATTGCGGTTTTGGGCGCCTTCGGAGGGTTGCTGCTACGCGGCTATGATCTGGGTGTGTATGCCCAAATCGGGCTGATTGTGCTCATCGGGCTGGCTGCCAAAAACGCCATTCTGATTGTGGAATTCGCCAAACTTGAACTGGAAAAAGGCCGTGATTTGGTTGATGCCGCCCTCGAAGGCGCTCGCCTCCGACTGCGACCCATTTTGATGACGTCGTTTGCCTTCATTTTAGGATGTTTCCCGTTGTGGGCGGCGACTGGTTCGGGTGCGGCTGGCCGGAGAATCCTCGGCACGGTGGTTATCGTCGGAATGCTCGCCGCCACTATCATTGCCATCTTTTTCATTCCAGTGGCTTTTTATGTTGTGGAGCGATTGACTGGAAACCATAAAGAACCCGAAGTGGAAAGCCTTCCGCTGGAACCTGCTCCTGAAACTGGAGATTGAGACCGTTTTGCAACGAAGCCCCTGGATTGTGATAAGGCTAACCTATTGAGAATATTGCATTTCACTGAACCCTGAACCCTGAACCCTGAACCCTCAATGGTATGAGACACCAGGAAAGGATCAACGTTGTGAAAAACCGATTCGTGCTCGCCTTGCTTGTGACCAGCCTGCTGTCTGGATGTACGCTGGGCCCAAAATACATTCGACCTGAAGTGGTTTCGCCTCCAGTTTTTCGAGGAGACACCATGCCGGCGACGGCCAATGATGCGACTTCGCTGGCCGATCTCAAATGGTTCGAAGTGTTTAAAGACGATCAGTTGCAAGGGCTGATTCGGACGGCGCTGGTTGAAAATTACGACCTTCGGGATGCCGTGGCGCGGGTGGATGCCGCACGGGCCAATCTTGGGATCACACGGGCCGATCAGATTCCGAACCTTGCGGTTGGCGCCAATCTGACGACCCAGAACAATTCCCGAAACGGCGGTATTCCATTTCCCAGCGGAGTGAGCCGGGAACGAACGTTCGGCAGCGTCGCCGTCAACCTGCTGTCATTTGAACTGGATATTTGGGGACGGTTGCGACGTTCGACCGAAGCCGCCCGGGCCAGTCTGCTTGCGGCGGAAGAGAATCGAAAAGCTGTCATTACAACTTTGGTCGGAGACGTCAGTTCCTCGTATTTTGTGCTTCTGGAACTGGATACCGAACTCGAAATTGCCAGACGGACGCTGCTTTCACGGCAAGATTCATTGCGTTTGATCAAGTTGCGTGAACAGGGCGGCGTGGCGACCATGCTTGATGTGCGTCAGGCCGAGCAACTGGTCTACACGACGACCCAGGCGATTGCGGATCTGGAGCGGCAAATCGAACAAACCGAAAACCGAATCAGTCTTCTGATTGGCAAACCGCCCGCCGAAGTCAAACGAGGCCGCAGCCTGATCGCACAGGAAGCGCCACCAGTTGTGCCGTCGGGATTGCCGTCTTCGCTGCTTGAACGGCGTCCGGACATCCGCGCCGCTGAACAGAATTTGATTGCCGCCAACGCCATCATCGGCGTTGCCAAAGCCGCCTATTTCCCGCGAATCAGTTTAACCGGCAGCATCGGAGGCCAAAGCAACCAGCTTGATACCTTGTTGAGCGGTCCAAGCCGAACCTGGAACTTTATTCCGCAGTTGACCCAGCCATTGTTTGCCGGAGGCCGCATCAAATCAAATGTCAAACTTTCAGAAGCGCAACGTCAACGGGCGGTCATCGAATATGAACGAACCATCCAAACCGCGTTTCGGGAAGTATCGGATGCCCTGGTCCAGCAACGCAAAGTACGGGAAATCCGTGAACAACGGGAATTGCTGGTCACGACGCTCCGCGACCGTTCCCGGCTGGCCTATTTACGGTATCGAGGCGGCGTGGATACCCAACTCAACGCTTTAGACGCTGACCGTGACCTGTTCAACGCGGAACTCAGCCTGGCACAAACTCGACGAGACGAATTACTGGCCCTGGTTCAGCTCTACAAAGCCCTCGGCGGCGGCTGGCAACAGTGAGAGAAAATGCAGAATGAAGAATTGAGAATTGAGAATGAAGAATGAAAAGCAGTAACGATGGTAAAGTATTGTTGTCTAATGAAATAAATTGACTTTTACCACGGAGTCCGCATCCTTGATTGGGTGTCCTTTTCAACCGGTTGGTTGAGGAAGGATACCCATTTTTTTCTTGGAGGTGTTATCATCCGAATCATCAATTCAAGGGACCTGACTCCAACGGAGAGAAAAGAATATGAACAAGGTTGACACAGAAATGAATGATGAACTAAAGCCGGAATATGACGTGCGGAGCTTGCGGGTCCGAAAGCCTGGTCCAGGGCGTCAGAATTTTAGCGGATCCGTAGTCCGGCTTGAACCTGATGAGGCTTCAGCCATCAGGAATGACAGCTTGTGAGGTAATGGTATGACTACAAAAGCAAGAGCTACGATTGATGATCTCTATAAAGTCGCTGAAAACGCGAAAGCCGAAATTGTGAATGGAGAAATTATTCTGATGAGTCCAACTGGAGCAAGACCAGGCCGCGCCAGCTTTAACATTGCTTCGAGTTTGCGCCGGAACGAACGACCCGGCAGCCCAGGATATGCCTTTGGTGATAACGTGGGATTTGTCGTCAGTCTCCCCAATCGGGAATCCTTCAGTCCAGATGCAGCGTGGTATGTTGGAAATATCGAGAGCATGCGGTTTCTTGAAGGCGCTCCGGTTTTTGCGGCTGAAGTCAGAAGTGAAAATGACTATGGCCCAACTGCGGAGAAACTGATGGCTGAGAAACGTGCCGACTATTTTGCCGCTGGAACACTCGTGGTATGGGATGTGGATTTGCTCAGTGAAGACGTTGTCAAAGTCTATCGGGCAAGCGAGCCAGAAACACCAACTGTTTATCGGCATGGTGAACTCGCTGAAGCCGAACCCGCTGTACCTGGATGGAGCATGGCGGTTGATGATCTGTTTACATAATCTTCTATGGATTTTGGATGGGCAAATCAGGCTCATTTTCTTATGTCAACCCAACGCCAACCCACATACACCCCTGAAGAATATCTCAACCTGGAGCGGGCTGCCGCTTACAAAAGTGAGTTTGTGAACGGCGAGATTTTTGCCATGGCTGGCGCCAGCCCCCAACATGTTTTGATTGTCTCCAATCTGGTTCGCGAACTGGGCGTTGCCCTCAGAGAAGGACCGTGTCTGGTCTTCTCGACAGATTTAAAAGTCCGGGTGCGTTCTGAAGGCCCCTATTTTTATCCAGATGTGGTCGTCGTGTGCGAAGAACCTCGATTTGTAGGGCCGTACGGCGACACGCTTGAAAACCCACAACTCCTGATCGAAGTCTTATCTCCAATAACTCAGGACTATGATCGGGGCGGGAAATTTGAACAGTATCGAGCGATTTCCAGCTTCGTCGAATATTTGCTGGTAGCTCAGGATCGAATTCATATCGAACACCACGTTCGAGAAGCCGATGGCGCCTGGCGAATGACCGAAACCAATGATGTCAAGGGTCAGGTTACATTACGTCTGGTGCCGATAACCCTCGTGGTTCGTGAAATTTACGCTCGGATTATGGTTGATGGTAAAAACAATGAATGAAAATCACAAAATCATAGTCGCATCCGACTCAGGTATTGCCATCCGAACGTTCGGTGATATTTCCGACGCGCTGAGTGCCAGTTTTGGTTCCGCTGGGCTTATTCTCACCGAGGCTGATTTAGCCCCTGAATTTTTCGACCTCCGAAGCGGGCTGGCAGGCGAGTTGTTTCAGAAGTTTACCAACTACCGGTTGCGGCTGGCGCTGGTTGTCCCAGAACCGGAAGTCTATGGCGAGCGATTCAGCGAACTGGCCTACGAACACCGGTCCCACACCATGATTCGATTTGTTCCGACCCAAGAAGAGGCACAAACCTGGTTGAATTCGTGAGCGCGACCACTCCCGAATGGAAAGGACAGGCTGGTGTGGATTAATGGGGCACGGAGACATGGCATAAGCGCCAGGATAAGAATAGCCGTGTCCTTTCCGTTGGCATTAAACGCCGTTCTGGTAGGGCTGGATCCCGTCCTGGCCAGACACCGTGGGCTTCGCACCACGGCTATTACACAACGACCCTGCGGGCCTGAAATCCTTATCCTGGCGCTTATGCGGAGACATGGGGAACAAAGAGACATTCTTGCAAAAACCCCGAACTCCGAACCCTAAAAAAAATACCCTTGACGAATTGAATATTACTAGCGTATATTACCTGTAGGTTATTTAACCATCTGGCTATGCTTATGATGACACATTCGCTTGACACCACATTTGCGGCACTGGCTGATCCGACGCGGCGGGCAATCCTGGCTCGTCTGGCGCAAGGGGAGGCAACTGTGATGGAACTGGCGGAGCCGTTTGCCATGACCCAGCCGGCTATCTCCAAGCATCTCAAGGTGTTGGAAAAAGCTGGCCTGATTTCCCGAGGCCGGGATGCCCAACGGCGTCCCTGTCGGATCGAACCTGAAGCACTCAGTGAAGCCATGACCTGGCTCGAAGAGTACCGCCAGATATGGGAAGCCAATTATGAGCGGCTTGACGCCCTGCTCGATGAATTGAAAAAAATTCAACCGTGACAAACAAACAGAAACAAGGAGACGACCCGTGAAAAATACACTTCAAATTACAACACCCAGTGACCGTGAAATTGTGATAACCCGCGCGTTTGACGCTCCACGGCACCTGGTTTTCGATTGTTTTACCAAACCCGAATTGCTCAAACGCTGGATGACCGGGCCCGATGGCTGGACCTTTGCCGTTTGTGAAATTGACCTCAAGGTTGGTGGCAAATTTCGCTATGTCTGGCGTCAAACTGACGGAACCGAAATGGGGATGGGTGGTGAATTCCGGGAAATTGTGGTGCCGGAACGCATTGTCAACACCGAACAGTTTGACCAGGACTGGACTGGTGGCGAAACCCTGGGGACGCTGGTACTTACCGAACAAAACGGCAAAACAATCACCATGAATACGGTGCTCTATTCATCTCAAATCGCCCGCGATGGCGCGCTCAAGTCAGGAATGGAAGACGGCCTGACTGCCGGATATGACCGACTTGACGATCTTCTGGGTTCACCGCTGGCTGCCCAGGCGTAATTGTGTCCAACGGGCTGAGGGTTGAAGAATTTGGGCCTGTTTCCAGGGCAGTTCCCAAAAAACTTCAACGTACGGCTGCCAGTGATTTCTGCACTCCTTCGTTATACGGGGTTTTGGTAATTCCACCCAGCAGTTGCTGGAGCGCGGAATCATTCACGATCAACGGGTGGGTCATCAGGTAGTTCATCTCCACCAGTTCACGCATAAAAGGATCAAAGAGTCCCATCAACTTGAGCATCGTTTTACCAGCAACGATATACCGGGGGCGTCCTCCATATGCCATTTGCGCCAGTTCAAGTTGAGTTGTGACACCTGCGCCGCCTAGATTCCACGCTCGACCAAAGGCGGCGGGTGTATCCAGGAGTTTAACGACGACCGGGCCGACATCCGGGACAAAAACGAACTCGTGCGGAAGATCAACTGGACCAATCAGTTTGGCTTTTCGGTTTTGTTTTACTGCCATAAACAAATCGGTGAGCAAGCTTCGTTCAACGCCGGGGCCGTAAAAATCCGGAAGGCGCAAAACCGAGGTTTTTATCTGGCCGGTGGTATGCGCCTGCAGGACAATGTCTTCCTGTTCTTTGCGCTTATGGCCTTTGAATGTATGCGGTTCTCGGGGGTGATCTTCGGCGATGCGCTCCATTTGGGGTTCACCAAAAACATAGAGCGTACCGATGAGCAGCAGGCGATCAACTTTTTCTGCAATGGCTGCTTCCATCACGCGGCGCATCAAGATCGGGTGGAGGTGAAAATCCGTGTAAGGAACTCCAACCGCGTAGACAAGTGCGGTCACACCTTTGAACGCTTCGCGGATTGAGGCTTCATTTTCAGGATCCCAGGTCGCAACTTCGGCCAGGGGATGATCCCGGAAGACTTCTTCTATTCCCCGTTGCGACCGGCCAATCACCCGGTATGGGCGGCCTTGCTGATCCAGGGCCGCAGCCACACTTTTTCCAATTGCTCCAGTCGCGCCAACGAGTGCGACAAGCTCCGTTGATTGTTGTGTCATGAGTTCCTCAGTGTACTCTTTCAAAGGCACTGGAAGTTTTAAGGCTTCAGTTGCCATTGAATCTGTGTGGTGCAGATACTTAAATTGTTGAAAAAATTGACTTTTAAGTTCCTGCCTCCGATGAAATACTGACTTTGAACTCGTATTATTCCATCTTTACCCGGATGATTCCACCGTTCGCACAAATTGTTTGACGTTTCATCTCATCACTTTCCGGTCAAACTTTGGGGTTCCGACCAGAATGATTACAGAAACATCCCGCCGGAAGCTTCCAGTCGCTGTGCATTCACCCAGCGGCCTTCTTCTGAACAGAGGAAGGCAACGACGCCGCCAATGTCGTCTGGGACACCCACCCGGCCCAGGGCAGTCTGCGAAGCCAGAAAATCCTTGACTCCCGCGTGTTCAAAGGCGCTCCGGGTAAAATCAGTTTCAATGGCGCCGGGTGCGACCACATTCACGGCAATGCCGCGCGGGCCTAATTCTTTGGCCAGATACTTGATAAACACCTCAATCGCACCTTTCATTGAGGCATAGGCGGCATAACCGGGAATTGCAAACCGGGTCAGTCCAGTCGAAGTGCAGATGATGCGTCCTCCATTAGCCAGAACTGGCAGCAACGTTTGAGTCAGGAAGTAGACGCCTTTGAAGTGAACGTTCATCAGTTCATCGAACGCGGCTTCAGTGGTTTGATCAATCGCGGATTTTCGATCAATCCCGGCATTGTTGATCAGAAAGTCAAAGCTCGTGCGCTGCCAGTTGGTTTCTAATGCCTGAACGAGCGCCTGGTGGAATGCTTCAAACTGGCTCACATCACCAACTTCCAGCCGAAGCGCCACTGCTTTTTGTCCAAGGGCTTCGATTTCCGCAACAACGGCGGCGGCCTCTTCTTGCTGGCTGCGATAAGTCAGAATCACATCATTGCCTTTTCGGGCAAGGTGGAGGGCGATATTGCGGCCCAATCCCCGGCTCCCACCCGTCACAAGGGCAATTTTGCTGGTGGGTTTGATTTGGGGTTGTTCATTTTGATTTGCGGTCGTGGTCATCGGTTTTCTCCTGTTGGAATGGTCCAATTCGTGTAAATTGCCTGGGCGATTTGTCCCTGGCACGCCAATAATCTAAAGGAATTGAATCCAACTGGGGTAACCAGAACCTGCCTGATTCTTGCCTGATCCTGCATTTGTGGTTTGGGAGTCCCCGTACCTTGTTTCTACTGACCTTCGCGCGACCAGTTTGGAACAGACCAATAATCGTAGGGAAGGTTACGGTAAGGATTGGTAATCGAGAATTGTTCATCAATCTTTTGAACCAGTGCTTCCGTCAGTTCCGGATCAATTTTGAAAGCCCAGGCTCTGACAGCCTCCAAAAAACCGATCAAATCGCGATGAATCTGCCCAACTTGAAGGTTGAGTTCATCGCCCTGAAAATCAATAAAATACTGCTTGACATCATCCGGCAGCACTTCAAGTTCGCGGAGCCCTTCTGGTAACCCTGACCAGACACGATATCCCGAGGGGGTTTGCTCGACGCCAGGGTTAGGGTCGTGACCAAGCCACGGCCCATCGCCGCCCTCCGTGACAAATCTCAGCCATTCCCACCAGCCTTCAAGCCCACAACAACAACCCGGATTGATCACCCGGCCATTTTCATCATCAACCGCCCGGAGTCCTCCACACAGTATCAACCCGTCTGCATCAATGATTTCTTGAAAAGCCTGTTTGGCATCAGTTTTCTGATATGGTTCTCGGCTTCGGAGCAAGCAGGCTATGACAAATCCAATATCCTCATCCGACATTGCCGGATGAACCCGCATATTATCTGGCCACAGGCATTTGGTTTGAGGCCAGGGAAATTCACTAATCCCCCCGGATTTTGTGGGTTGGCAAACCCTATATCGAAAACAAAGGACTTAGCTAACCTACATTTTTGTGGGTGACAAATA
Organism: Acidobacteriota bacterium; assembly: GCA_016208495.1. NCBI lineage: Bacteria > Pseudomonadati > Acidobacteriota > Acidobacteriota bacterium. The sequence goes on from JACQXX010000118.1 coordinate 106,507, forward strand.
ATACAGCTCAAAACAGGCTATTTTTCGGACTTTTTGCTTCATTTTGAGCATACCCCACAAAATCCGGGGGGATTAGGAAATTCATCGAGTTCGTAGGTACCTTCAACAACTACTTCAAGTTTGGGCATAGCTTTCCTGGTTGGTGTTAACGGCTAAAGTCACAGAATCGAAATGATAAGCATTGAAATTGTAATAGCCCCAAACGCTCCCCCAATTAAGATCAATAAACCATATTGATCCATAAATGGAATAGGGGATCTGCCCAATTTAGATTCAACACTTTGAGCATCGTGTACCCAACCATTATTGCACCTTCGGCATACCAAAGAATACTTCTTGGTAAGTGCAATCCTGAAAATAAAATAGAGGTGAAAATATTCATAGTCTGCCAGCAAATCAAAGTCTTTAAAGGCAAGACATGTTGGGCAATAAAGGGTATGAGAAATGTTACAATCAATGGATTTTTTCCCGGCTCCAAAAATAATCATATTTCCTCACAAGGCGTGGGTTCATTTTCCAGAGAACCTTGACCAGACAGTTAGCGCTTGAGGTCTCGAAAATCCCCCACGACATCAATCCAAAACAAACGGGGTTTGCCGTTCTCTAGTTGGAAATGAACTACAAACTGGTTTTTCGCGGTTTCAACCACAAAGAAAGGCTCTTCGATATCAAATGAAATGGTGGCCCAATAATAACTAAGTTCATCAGCTTTGGCCTTGCGCACAATCCCATCTTTGAGTTCAGGATAAGTTGCCCAGAGGGTTTTCCAAAATGATGCCTGTTCTTGCTCAGTGCGGATAGCTTTGGCTTGTGCAATCAGGGGTTTTTCTGCTGGAATCATCACTACAATCGGTTTGGCGTCTTGCAACGTTTGATTGGCCTGAGATGTAAATGATTTCCAAAGCATCGGGCCACAGCAGAATGCCGGGCCAATAAAAGTTTTTAGAACTGCTTGAGGGGATTTCAAGGCTTTTTCAAGCTCGGCTTTTGCTTCCGCATTTACGGAGTCATGTGCGGGTTTGTAGTTGATGCCCTTTGGGATTTGTTGGGCGCTGATAGAACAGGAAAGTGGCACCAGAAACATCAGGTTCAACAGAATAACGTGTAGTCTCATTTTTTCCTCAGGTAATGATGGACAGGTAAATTCTGTCCGAGGTGGCATAACCAAATGCGAGTGCAACGTATAATGCTCCCCGAAAATCGGACAGGGAAATAAGTTAATTCCGCTGAGGGGAAAAGGAGGAACAGATGAGTACGACGCGAAAAATTCATAGTGCGGAATTCAAAGCGAAGGTGGCATTGGAAGCCATCCGAGGATACAA
>JACQXX010000119.1 GCA_016208495.1 Acidobacteriota bacterium
CACTGCCATTCCGGCCAGATATACTGCTTCCCGGCCTTGATCATTTGGAAATTTGAGTATTGTTTTTTTCATATCTTCCCATTTTTCCTGATCGGGCCTTCTTTTGTCACCTCACTTTCTCAATTGGTAAAACACGAGATATTTGTTTCCCTGGGGGACAACCGCCATTCCGTCTGAAAACATTGAGTATGAAGGAATCACTGGACCGGAAATGGCACGTGAATGTTCGACCTCAACGCGAAAGACTGGAGGAATGACATATTTCCCCTGGGTGTTGATATAGCCAAACTTCTTTGAGCCGGCAGGAGAGACCGCTGCCAGTCCTTCAGAGAAGTCAGTGATACAGTCAAATGGTTTCAGGTTTTTAAAGGCAACTTTACCATTTAAATTGATAAATTGTGGTGGGCGTTGTGGGTCAAAATAATTTGGGCGTGTTTGAGCAAACCCGTCCTGAAATTTTCCAACGAGCCGGTCTGGGATCGGTTTGATAACGGTTTTCCCCGTTTTATCAATGAAGTAAGTCTGGAGGAAAGAGTTTAATACCCATAGGCGGTTTTGTCGAAAACCGGTTGATTGTTCATCTTCAAGCATTGTAAGCGGACGAACAAAATTCCCTTGATGGTCAATCCACCCGGTTTGAGAGTTGTTGTCCACAATTGCGACTCCATCTGAAAATGGATGGGCATCGTCAAACTGGGGCGGAATCACCATTTTCCCAGTCAAATCAATATAGCCAAATTTTTTCCCGGTCAATTCAGAAGAATAATAGAGTTCCGGTTCAGAAAGGCCGCCTGGCGGAAGCACCTCAACGGCGCAGAGCCCCTCTGAGAATCCCTCGGTCCGTGGGCCAAACTGAGGCGGAATAACCAGTTTTCCAGTACGGTCAATAAAGCCAGTATACCCATCAATCGAGACTCTGAAGAGATGGTCGGGAATTACAGATGAGCGGCTGGATTTTTCCTGGCTACCAGGTTCAATGGATGATGAGCCTGATTGAGCGAAAATCGAACTTTCTGATTGAGATTGACACCCAATTGTGAAACAAAGAATGAGGTTTACAATTGGTAGGTAATATTTTTTCATATTCTTGTCCTTAAATTGGAAGATTTGCCAGACACGGCTCTGGTCAATCCCAGCATCGTTTTCCGTCTGGGCACTTCCAGACGTATTTCCCGGTTTTGTCAATGTACCCAATATTGTCGCAAGCCAGACCATTGATAAATGGAGAGAAATTCTGGTTGCTATGGCTGTCCTTTTCCGGAGTGATCGCTCTATTTCCTTTTTTATCAATGAAATAAGATTCTCCGCTTTTCGAAACAAAGGCTAGATCATCAGAAAATGAAGAGGCGTTATCAAATTGAGGCTGAATCACAAATTTCCCCGTTTTATTGATATAGCCATATTTTCCCTTTTTCAGCGCAACCGCCAGTCCTTCAGAAAAATCTGAATAAGCTGGAATTGTATCACCTATAATATCGTCAGGCCCTTCTGCTGGCTCGAATTCCAAAATCTGCGGGATAGCAAACTTGCCAGTTCGGTCAATGTATCCATATCTTTTTGATTCTGGAAGGGAAACGGCTGCAAGCCCTTCTGAGAAATCCGAACAATGGGGAAGCAATCCCAAATATGGAAAGACAAACTGTCCCTTTTGGTTAATGAACCGATAGGTTTGGGTTCTCCCGATATTTCCCGATTCCGCCTGGGCAAATCCCTCAGAGAAATGATAATAACTAACACCCGAACGAGGTTTGATTACGATATTTGCTTTCCGATCAACAAAATAACTTCCTGTGTCATCATTGATAAGCTCCAAGCCATCGGGGAAACAGGTATACAATGGAGCTAATTGTAGTGGAGTTACATACTTCCCATTTCGGTCAATTTCACCATAGTTCCCATCAACTTCGACAATAGCAGTTCCTCCTGAAAAGAAATCTGCTTTTGTAAATTGTGGCGGAATGACCATTTTCCCTTGCAGGTCAATGAATCCGATTTTTGATGGTTTCATCGGGTCAGGATCATGGACCTCGACCGCACACAACCCTTCTGAAAAACTGCGTGAGTTGGATCCAAATTGTGGCGGAATAATGACTTTACCTGTGCGGTCAATATACCCACAACTGCTGCCTACTCTAATTCGAAACAAATGATCAGGTGGTTCTTTCGGAAGTTCAGGTGCTGGAGGGGGAGCTGGTTGAGAAGTAGCAATTGGCTGTGATTTGATTGGAACTGGTTGCACCTGATGAGATTGACAGTGCTGTCCCTGACTCAACAGGCAAAGAAAAATACATCCCATGAATGCTTTCATGAAAACCTCCTTCAAGATTGACCTTGACCATTTTATAAATTCGCGGGTTGTTTAATCAGGGAAATAACACGTAGTGCGGTCAGGGCATTTCCAGACATATTTTCCTGTCTTGTCAATAAAGCCAATTTTATCGTGGGCCAACCCGTTTCTAAACTCGAAGAAAAACCCATCACTTCGGCTATCAATTTCTGGAATAATTACAGGGTTTCCCTTTTTATCAATGAAATACGACTGATTTCCTTTTCGGACAAAGGCAACGCCTTCAGAAAAGGGAGAGACGTAATCAAATTGGGGTTTGATCACAAACTTGTTGGTTTTATCAATAAATCCCACTTTCTTCCCATCTGGCGTTGCTAAAGCCAGACCATCGCGGAAAGCACGATAATCACTAAATCCAGGCAAGAATTCTTCTTCAGTCAAGGTGAGTATATAAGGAATGACAACTCGCCCTGTTTTATCCACATATCCATACTTATTTGTTCGAGTGTTGAGAACTGGCGCCAACCCTTCAGAGAATCCATAGGAAAATTCAAGATGAGGTTGAAGCTTAAAAAGTACTTTTCCTGATGTATCAATGACTTCAGTTGGAAGGTTACTGTCACCCGGAGGGTTAACAATGGCAACGCCTTCCGAAAATGGTAAATAACGCCAGCGCTTTTTTCCTTGAATTTTCAGGTTCCCCTGTAAGTCAAGATATTGTGCTCCTTTATCTCTTGGCCAAATCAGGACAAATCCTTCTTGTGCATCTTCAGGACATATTCGGGAAATGGGAGGAATAACAAATTCTCCAGAGTGGTCAATAAACCCAAAATCATTTCCTATGCTGACAACAGCCAAACCATTTGAAAACCTACGGGCATAAGTAAACTTTGCCGGGATAACTAACTGTGTTTTTAGATTGATATACCCAATACCAGAATCTCTTGAAAGCTTTACCGGGCATAGTCCTTCTGAAACCCCGCCCATCTGAGGTTCAACATATGACGAAGAGATTTTAATCCTGCCAGTACGATCAAAAAAAGTTAAAAAACCATCCATTTCCACTTTAAATAAATGATCAGGAACTGGTTGTTCTTGAATCAATGACTGGTTCTTTGGTTCTTCCTTTGGATGTGTTGGTTGTGGCTTGACTGGAGGTGGTTGCACTTGATGAGATTGACAATTCATTCCCAGTAGGAACAAAAGAAAAAAGCTCGATTTAAGGAATAGATTCATATAGTTAGCCTTATAAAAATTCGACTGTCACGAGGACATAGTAAAATGTGTTCTGGTTTGCCAGCGCAGTGCAAAATCGATCAAAGACAGCTTGTTTCATCGTCTGGCAACCGGCTGAACCTGTGCTGTTGCTACCCCCCCGGTGAAAATAGAAAGTATAAAAGGCATTCAACCTGTCCCGAAACTTAATCGGGTCATTTTTATCAAATCTTCCATCATGATTTGAATCACGTTCAGCGTAGATATTTTTTGTTGACCTTAAAATATTATAATCGGGGTTTTTGATTGGGTCGTTTTCTTCTAGTATTCGTTTGTCATTTTGGATAGGGCCAAACCTACCTGTCTCTCGATGAAACACTTTAGAATATTGATAGATTCCGTCCGGGACACGCCCCAGATCATTTATTCCGTCACCATCAACATCATTACCTTCGCCTCTCTTTGTACGGCTCCCTTCATACCGGGAGGAAGGCTCGGTGTTGCTCTCGAAGATTCGGATGTTGTTGATAACATTTTTTTCTTTCCACATCACCATCGTCAAATCGTCATAGATTCCCCGTCCGGCGTTGTCCCGAGTATTGTTCTCTCTTCGCAGGCTCATGATGACTTTTTTCCCATTATCCAGGTCCCTGAGCGGGCCGGTGACATCCCCTTTGGCTTTTTCCTTGATATAGCGCAGGCAAATCCGGAAGCGCTCGTTGTCGTCTACCATTCGGCCAAAATCGGGTTTTCCTGATGGCAGAGGCGGGTTTGAGCTGGCCAGTTCCACAATTTTCAGAAAAGTAGAGGAAGCCGGGCCAATCGTGGAGGTCTGCGGCAGTTTGTACATTTCCTGAATGCGATGAATCATCATCATCGTGTAGCCGTCATTCCCATTGCCGTTGACAATTAAATCTGCTCCAAAATGTCCTTTGAAATGGCCTTTGGCATACACCTCACGCAACAGCCATTGCACCTTGCGAACTTCAGTCTCCTGGTTTTGACCCTTGTACCCAATTGAGCCATTGAGTTCGGGAACGATGACTTTCTTGCCTTCAGCCGTACGGATTTGAATCTGACGCATTACGTTTTTCTCCGGTTAAATCAAAATCACAAGTTGACCAGCATCTTCTTTTGAAAAAAGCTCAGGCGGGTTGTTTCAGTGCCTGATCCTTTTGTTGATTCCACCGTTGTCGAAGTTCAAGCAGTGGGTCCGGCGTAAATTGCAGGTTGCTTACGGCTTCTTCGTCAATCGGAGGATTGTCGGGCCAGATAACTGAACGGGCAAAATGAATGATTTCCCGAACTTCGGCATCAGTATATGGAAAGCGCCCCCCATGGTTGGCAAAGCTGATTTCCGGGTGACTCAGGTAATAGTCAAAGGCTACTTTCAGCACATCCAGTTCCTGAAACTGAACCGCGCATCGTTTCATTTTTTCAATGATTGACCGGTATTTGGTCACGTCAGTTGGGGCTTCGGTATGATACTGAAAGTACCCAACCGTTACCATTTCCAGGTAGCGATCAAAAAAAGTATTGCGGATAATCATAAATTATTGACCTCATTTGTTTTAAGAAAATATTTTTTGGCGTGCGGATGATCTTTATCCGCCAACATTTCCAATTACCACCTTGTCAGAACCAGTCATCAAAACACTGCCGTGTGAAATAGCGTCACCGACGCGGGCAGCAAGTTTACCTTCAACGATACAGCCCGGAGCGCCCGTCACAATCACGCCGCCACAAGCCAGGGCGTCAGAAAGTCGGGCTTGAAAGTTCCCATCCGTGATAGTTTGTTTGGCCGCTGTCACAATGACTGATGGATCCGTATCGGTATCAAGGCTGAGTCGCGACGCATGCAGTGGTTTCGTGGTTGTTCCCATAAAGGCTGGCAGGTCTCCTTATTCTCATTTAGCTATTCCTTAAGGCAAGAAGCGCGCCAAACCTGTAATAATTGTAGAATCAAATAAATAAGAGGAAATATCAACTGACGAGATGGAGATTTAAATCCAAATTGACAGGAAAAATTAAATTCAATTTGAAGGGAAACCCGGCTTCAAACTGGTTTTTTCCTGAAACCTGGGAAAAAAGTGCTTGACTCTGGAGTAAGGTACAGGGTTTAGACTGTGGGTGTTGAAAGGAGAGCTGATGTCAACAGACTCGGCCCTTGAGGGCCGGACTTGAGTCGTCAAGCCACGACGCCATCCTGACGGATGGCCGGTGTGGGGAGATTGGTTCAAGCTCCAGTTGACCAGACCCCCGTGCAAATCACGGGAAACGATTGGGAAGAATCGATAGGTACCAGCGAATGCCGCCTCAGTTCGCTGCACTACGGTGACCGGTTAAACCCAGCATGGGAGTCAGTGCCAGTGCCGGTCACGGTAAACCTTCCCAAATCCGGTCGAGAGGATGTCGAATCCGGTCGGCGGTCACAGTCAGACCGGTACGCACTACCCGATGCAAATCGGTGTGTGATGTATTCTCTTTACATCACATCGAGGGCGGGAAGGGCTCGTTCTTCCCGCTTTCGTATCAACTCAAAAAGGAGCGGCGTTTCCTCCCGGCCCAGCCAGGACCGGGTCTCCACGCCGAAGATAGGATGAAAACCAGTCAGTTGGCACGAGCCGCCCAGGTCAATATTGAAACCGTTCGCTATTACGAACGCTCCGGATTGCTTCCTGAGCCAAAACGCCGGCAATCAGGCTACCGTGAATTTTCCGAACAGGATCTGCAGCGACTCAAGTTCATTCGTCGAGCACAGGAGCTTGGGTTTTCGCTTCGAGAAATCAAAGAGCTGCTCTCACTTCGGGCTGACCCCAGCGCGGATCGGGCTGAAGTCAAACAACTGGCCGAATCCAAAATCAGCGATATTGAAGCGCGGATCTGTGATTTGATACGGCTCAAAGCGACACTTCAGGACCTGTCAAATCTGTGCGATGGGCACGGCACCACCGAAGATTGTCCTATTTTGCACGTGATTGATGGCAGTCTGGGTCTAAACTTAATTTTTTCAAATGAAAGGGAGTACCATATGAGCAACGCACACACTGAAACATTAACCATCGAAGGCATGAGCTGTGGACATTGTGTCCGGGCCGTCGAAAAATCATTAAAAAACGTGACAGGTGTTGAAGTCCATCAGGTTGCAGTTGGATCGGCTGAGATTTCCTACGATCCAGCCCAGGTGTCACGCGAAACGCTGGCCCAGGCAATTGATGATGCCGGTTTTGAACTCAAATGAAGCAAATTATGAGTTATGAATTATGAAGTATGAAGCCGTGAAGACTTTACCATCCACAGAATACAGTCCAATCAATGAACCTGGGCACATTCGTGACGCAGGGGATGTGCAAACCGAGACCTTTCCAGTGCTGGGAATGACTTGCGCTGCCTGTGTTCGCCGGGTCGAAAAATCAGTGGCGAAAATTCCCGGAGTGCATCAGGTTGTGGTGAACCTGGCTACCGAACAGGCAACCGTGGCTTTTGATCGGAATCAGGTGAACCTGGCCGACATTGTTTCGGTCGTGCGTGATACCGGTTATGACGTCATCGAACCTGCCTCAGCCGAAACTGATCAGCGAGCCGAAGTTGAAGAAGCAAAACAACGTGAAACCAGCCAGTTGCGGAATGCACTTCTGCTGGCTGCCGGGCTGACGCTGCCTTTGTTCTTCCTTGAAATGATTCCGATGCTCATTCCGCCACTCCATCACGCCCTGATGCGCATTGTTTCAATGCAAACGCTCTGGTATCTGTCATTTGTGCTGGCCAGTGGAGTTCAGTTCGGGCCTGGGGTTCGATTTTACCGGAAAGGCTGGGCGGCGCTCCGTTCAGGCAGCCCGGATATGAACTCGTTGGTGATGATCGGCACCAGTGCGGCTTTTGGGTACTCCGTAGTGGCGACTTTTTTTCCAGGCTGGCTGCCACCGGGCACCACCCACGTTTATTATGAAGCCTCAGCCACAATTATCACGCTGGTTTTGCTCGGGAAATATTTTGAAGCCGTGGCCAAAGGGAAAACCAGTGTGGCGATCAAGCATTTGCTGGCGCTCCAACCGGCTGTGGCCCACGTGGTGCGCGGCGAGAAAGAATTTGATCTTCCGGTTGAAAAAGTACTGGTCGGAGACCGGCTCAATGTCCGTCCAGGTGAGAAAATCCCGGTGGATGGCCTGGTGGTTGAGGGGAAATCGTTTGTTGATGAATCTATGATGACCGGCGAATCACTCCCGATTCAAAAAGAGCCGGAAAGCGTCGTTTTGGGTGGGACTGTCAACCAGAACGGAAGTTTCCAAATGCGGGCTGTCCGGGTTGGTGCTGACACCATTCTGGCACAAATCATCAAAACCGTGGAAGCGGCGCAAACGTCTCGACCACCAATTCAGGCACTGGCTGATCGAGTGGTGGCGGTGTTTGTACCGGTGGTGCTGGTGATTGCCGTACTGACGTTCCTGGTCTGGTACACGTTTGGCCCAACGCCATCGCTTTCATTGGCACTGGTCAATGCCGTGGCCGTTTTGATCATTGCCTGTCCATGTGCCATGGGACTGGCAACGCCGACTTCGATTATGGTCGCCACCGGAAAAGCTGCCGAACTTGGCGTGTTGTTCCGCAAAGGCGATGCGCTGCAAACCCTTGGTGAAGTTGACACCATCCTGTTTGACAAAACTGGAACACTGACCAGTGGCAAGCCCCAGTTAACTGACCTGGTGCTGTTGCCAGGCTGGGAACGGCCCGAGGTTTTAAAGCTGGTGGCTTCGCTTGAAGCCCGGTCAGAACATCCGATTGCAGCCGCGATTGTTCAACATGCTCAGGCCAGCAACCTGGAACTGATTCCAGCCCACGCTGTTGAAGCCGTTCCAGGGTTTGGGATTCAGGGAACAATCGGTGGATATCAGGTCTCGGTCGGCGCTGATCGCTGGATGACGAAGCAGGGGATTTCAAGTGAAACGCTGGCCCAGGTCGCCGCCCGGCTGGCCGGTGAAGGGAAAACCCCACTCTTTGCCGCCATCAACGGCAAACTGGCTGGAGTTCTGGCGGTGGCTGATCAGATCAAGCCCACCACACCCGAAGCCTTGAACCGATTGCGCCAGAATGGATTGCACATGGTGATGGTGACCGGAGATAACCAGCACACAGCCCAGACAATTGCCCGTCAGTTGGGAATTTCAGATGTCGAAGCCGAAATTCTCCCGACTGGAAAAGCTGAAGTCGTCAAGAAATATCAGGCCCAGGGCCGCACCGTGGTGTTTGTCGGAGACGGTATCAACGATGCTCCTGCGCTGGCTCAAGCTGATGTCGGGTTGGCCATCGGCACTGGAACCGACGTGGCGATTGAGTCAGCCGAAGTGGTGTTGATGGCTGGGGACCTGCTGGGGATTGTCACCGCCGTAAGGCTGTCGCGAGCCACGATGCGCAATATCCGGCAAAATCTGTTCTGGGCGTTTTTCTACAACGCGTCGCTGATTCCAGTTGCGGCTGGGATTCTGTTTCCATTCTTTGGAATTTTGCTTTCACCAGTCCTTGCCGCTGTGGCGATGGCGACTTCGAGCGTGTTTGTGGTGACAAATGCTCTGCGGTTGAGGAAGTTTGAGTCAGTCCGTGGTCGGTAACCAGTGGAGTTTTTGTCAGAAAGGGAAATAAAGAGTTGAAAAAAGACCGATTTAAGCCCAGGAACTGGGCGAAATAATGAAAGCCACGGGTGGAGCGGAGCGGAATCCGTGGAAAACAGAATCAGCGGGGATGGATTCCACCGCCATCCAGGTTCCGTTGGCCTGTGAGGATGCCACGGACTCCATTTGCTGACGCTCATTCCGCCCGAGGCTTTAATTATGCCGCCCAGTTCCTGGGCTCAAACCCACTCTTTTTTCTAACTCTAAACTTGCATTACTTACAACTGGCCACATTGCTGGGGAATCTTCAACTTTCTTTTGTGGCCGATGGACTCCGAGGCCGGTCAGGACCTGTTCCAGCACTGGCAGCATCGTCGAAACCCGACGTGCCCGGATGATCAGATCCCACAGCGGTTCGAATTTTTTCCAGCCTCCGGCATAGGCGACGTGTCGGATTTTCTCTCGTAAACCAGGCTTGGTGGCGGCACCCTGAAAGATCGAACTCCAGCGGTAGAAGTTTTGGTACGCCCTCCAGTAGCCGTCCTCAAGCTGCTGCGCCGAAAGTTTTGCTGGTCGAAAGACGACGTGCCGGGTGTCAAAAAGATCCCAGTTGGAATGGAGCATTCTGCCTTCGGCTTCCATTCGCTGGTAAAGAGCGGTTCCAGGATAGGGTGTTAAAATATGAAAGGTTGCGGTTTCGATACCTTGTTCAATTGCCCACTCGACGGTGCGGTCAAAGACGCCGGGGTCATCATCATCCATCCCAAACACAAAACTCCCGTTGACCATAACTCCCTGATCGTGCAACCGACGAATCGCCGCTGAATAATCGCGGTTGAGATTTTGGGGTTTTTGCTGGTCCCGAAGATTCTTCTGGCTCAGGGTTTCAAATCCGACAAAGAGGCTCCGGAGCCCCGATGCAACTGCTTTCTCCAAAAGGGCTGGTCGCAAGACTGACTGAACCGTACCGGCGGCCTGCCAGAGCCGGTTCATGCCACGCATGCCTTCAAACAATTCGGTGGCAAATTTGACGTTTCCAAACAGATGGTCATCCAGAAAATACAGGTGGCGTCCGGGGAGGCGGTCAATTTCGGCGAGCGCATCGTCTACGAGCTGCGTGTAAAACCCTTTCCCCCCAGCAAAAAACGCTTCTTTGTAACAAAAGTCGCACGAATGCGGGCAACCGCGTGAAACCACAATGGAGTTTGGTACCAAATACAGGTGGCGTTTGATCAAATCACGCCGAATCGGAGGAATTCCGAGCAGGGAGCGTGAGGTTGACTGATACACCGCTTTTGGGGTTCGAGCCCGGAAATCTTTTAAAAACACTGGCCATGTGTCTTCTCCGGGTCCGAGAAAGATCGTGTCGGCGTGTTGGGCAGCTTCTGCTGGAAGGGAAGTAACGTGCAACCCGCCCAGCACCACATAGGCGCCTCGGGCGCGATAGTGATCGGCAATTTGATAGGCACGGAAAGCCGAAGTGATATAAACCTGAATCACCACCAGATCTGGTGAATCAGTCAAAGACAGCGTTTCAACATGTTCGTCCTGGATTTCAATCTGATCATGTTCATCCAGGTAAGCAGCCAGCGTTGCCAGCCCAAGTGGTGGAAAGAGTGAATATTTGATGGGACGAAAGAGTGGGCTTTTGGCTTCGGTTAAAGCCGGGAGGATCATTTTGACTTTCATCGGCAGGATCTCCAACGGAAGCGAGTGGTCAAAGTTTGAATGGTTCCGAAGTGAATTCACACAAGGTGAAATTTGATAAATCACTTTATAATTTAAAGTTCTTTTCCAAGTCAACCTTAAATATGTGTCCCCATTCAAATTGTCCTGCCAGTTCGTAGCCAGTAGTCAGTAGTCAGTAATGCCAGTGAAGGGTTGAAGTGTTTTTTGGTTTTCATCCCGCAGGGATGGAGTCAGGTAAGCCGGTGGTCAGCGTCGCTTTGGGCACGCCACCACCGGATGCGGGTCATCTCCAATCCAAAATCCCCCGCCCGGCCAGCCGCCGCCTACGGCGGCGGCTGGCCGGGCGGGGACAAGGTGGGAAATGGCCCGAATTACAGTGCTCCTTCGTGTTTGAGCAACCACTCTTTGCGGTCGAGTCCTCCGGCATAGCCAGTCAGTTTGGAATTTGATCCAATCACGCGATGGCAGGGCAACACCAGCGCCACCGGATTTTGTGAATTGGCCATTCCGACAGCGCGGCTGGCGGTTGGTCGGCCAATTTTCTGGGCAACTTCACCGTAGGACATCACTTTCCCCGCCGGAATCGTGCGCAAGGTTGACCAGACTTGCCGCTGGAATGGCGTCCCGCCGGTGTTGACCGGAATCTGTTCCAGGCTCGTCAAATCACCGTCCAGATATGCCCGAATTAGATCTGAAAACCCGTTGATATTGGGTTGGCGAGTGAGGGTGAACTTTCCAAAGCGCTTTTCAAGCAGTTGCTGTGTTCGCTCCTTGCAGCTTTCAAAATCAAGTGCACAGAGCGCGGTTCCGTCAGAGATAATCACAATCGTTCCAATCGCGGATGCAATTTCATCAAAATACAGTTCAGTCATGGCTGAAAAATCCTTTCAAAACCAGGGTTCAGGGTTTTCGGAAGGGATGAGGGCTGAAGGATGAGGGATGAAAAAATCACCGTGTCATCTTGTCATTCTGTCAGCAGGTCATCCGTTCAGGGTTCAGGTCAAAATCAAGGTTAGTCTGTCACCTTGTCACCTTGTCATCTTGTCACCTTGTCACCTTGTCACCTTGTCACCTTGTCATCTTGTCACCTTGTCACCTTGTCATCTTGTCACCTTGTCACCTTGTCACCTTGTCAGTCTGTCATCTTGTCAGTCTGTCACCTTGTCATCTTTCGGGTTCCAGAGGTACATCGTGGCGTAGGCCCGCCAGGGTCGCCAGATTTCAGCGCGTTCGGTCACTTTTTTGGGGTCAAAGTCCGGGTCGAGTTGTTCCAGCGCGTGCTTGATTCCCAAATCACTGGCTGGAAAGGCATCGGGTTCGCCCAACGCCCGCATCGCGATGTAGTTGGCTGTCCAGGGGCCGATACCTGGAAGCTGGCAGAGTTGTTCGACGGCATCTTCAAGTGTTTGAAAACTTTGAAAGAATGCTGGCTGATCAACAACTTTTTGGGCAAGCGCCGAAATCGCCGCCGCACGGGCTTGCGGGAGTCTGATTTGAGTCAGGTCAGCGCTGGCCAGAACTTCCGGTCGTGGAAATGTGGCCAGCAGAGGACCAGAAAGTTCAGCCATGGTTTCGGACAGTGGCGTTCCAAACCGTTCGACAAGCCTTCCCGCCAGCGTGGTGGCCGCCTGGACGCTGACTTGCTGACCCAAAATGGCCCGGACTGCGAGTTCAAATTCATCCCAGGCACCCGGCACCCGGAGTCCTGGCTGGCTTTCGACCAGCGGGTGCAACACCGGGTCGGTTTGAAGGTGGGCTGTGATTTCGAGAATGTTGGCATTTAGATCAAAGAGCCGCCGCAGACGCTCAACAATATTCGCCAGCAACTTAACTTCAGGAAAATAAATAGTTGCCAGCAAATGTCTTTGACCAGCAACTGGTTTGACCTGCACCAGCCCTTGCTGACCCGCCAGCTCAATCGTCCGACTGTAGCCAGCTTCCGAAATGCTTTCGATCCCAGCCGTTGTCCGCGCCGACAAAAACCGCACCAGTGCCGGCCAATCATACGGCTGAGCAAACGGAAGCTTAATTGTAATGCCCGTCCCAGGTGAAAATTCATGGTCCTGCTTATCCCGTCGAAGATCCCGCGGTGAACGCTGATAGGTCTGGAGCATCGCGTCATTAAACCGACGAATGCTGCCAAACCCCGCCGCAAACGCGATTTCAGTAATTGGCAGTTTCGTTTCATCCAGCAGTTGTTTCGCAAAATGAATCCGCCGTGTTTGGGCGACTGTGATTGGAGACGCGCCCAGGTAGCGTGAAAACAGTCGGCGCAGGTGGCGGTCTTCGACGCCGAGCTTGTCAGCCAGATGCGTGACGCTGCTCTCATCCAGCGCCCCGTCGGCAATCAACCGGAGTGCCCGATTGACGGTGGCTGAAATGCCGGGTTGCAGCGCCATTCCAGGGGCGACCTCCGGACGGCAGCGCAGACAGGGCCGGAACCCGGCTTCCTGAGCCGCCGCCGCGCTTGTGTAAAAAGTACAGTTCTGTTTCTGAGGCGTTATCGCCGGACAGATCGGACGACAATAAATTCCGGTGGTTCTGACCGCCGTGAAGAACTTTCCATCAAACCGCGCATCGCGCGACTTCAAGGCTGTGTAGCAAATTTCTGGATCGAGGTTCATATTCATCTTGTGTGTAGCCAATCGTGAGGACCAGGGAGTACAGTGGCAACCTTCTGATTGCCAGCTTTTGTTTCGATGTCAGAGTTATACTCGATTTCCTCTCAAGAAACTGGCCATTTTCGGACCTGTAAGCTTTGGAGTGCGAGGACTTGACACCGCTTTTCCCAAAGCAGGGTTCGGGGTTCGGGGTTCTGGGTTCGAAAACCATAAAATATTATAATTTCCAACGGTTTAACTTCCTAAAAAGATGAAGGAGCAATAAATGTGGTGATGAAAAATGTACCAGGTGACCTTCAGTTTCTTGAGCACAAAGGGTGCCGGCTTGCCTTTCGTGTTTCTGGAACTGGAGTGCCGGTGTTGATGATTCAAGGGGTAGCTGTTCACGGAGACGGCTGGATCCCCCAAACCAAAGGACTTGCCGATCAGTTTCAATGCCTGTCGTTTGATAATCGTGGAATGGGAAAAAGTCAGCCGATTGCGGTTCCACTGACTGTCGAGCAGATGGCTGAAGACGCTCGGGTACTGGTAGACGCCCAGGGGTGGAAAGATTTGCACGTGGTTGGGCATTCGCTTGGCGGTCCAATTGCAGTCCAGTTTGCGCTCACCAATCCGAAACGGGTGCGAAGTCTTTCACTGCTCTGCACGTTTGCACGTGGAAAAGACGCGGCTCCGCCGACGCCGTGGATGATGTGGGTGGGGATGCGAACCCGCCTGGGAACACGACGTCAACGACAACGGGCATTCTTACAACTGGTGATGCCTCCCCAAGCCCTGGCCGATACCAATCAAGATGTTCTGGCCGAAGAACTTGAACCACTGTTTGGACATGACATCGCCGACCAGCCTCCGGTGACGATGAAACAACTGGCGGCCATGCGCGCCTATGACGCCACTTCCCGATTGGGAGAGCTTTCAGGCATCCCTACGCTGGTGGTCAATGCTCGCCACGACCCGATTGCCCCACCCAAACTGGGCCAACGGCTGGCAGAAGGAATTCCGGGAGCTACATTTGTTGAATTGACCGATGCTTCGCACGGCGTGACTATTCACCAGGCAGACCGAATCAATGCTATGTTGCGCGAACATTTTCTCAAGGCTGACTCAAAATGAGCTTGGAACATTGAGTGAAAAAACATAAACCCAAATAGGAATTGATTTTATGACCAAAGCACTTCTTGTGATTGACCTTCAAAACGATTACTTTCCTGACGGAAAATTCCCTCTGTGGAATACCGAAGCGGTTCTCAACAACATTGAGCAGGCGATTTCCAAAGCCAGTGACCAGCAGATTCCGGTGATCATCATTCAACATATTGCCAGCAGCGAGCGGGGAATTGCCCCCTTTTTCAACCAGGGAACAACCGGCGCCGAGGTTCATCCCCGGATTCTGGCTGCCGCGCCTGATGCCCCGATTGTCGTCAAGGAATTTGCGGATAGTTTTGTCAAAACAACGCTTGAGGAGACACTTTCACAGCTTGGCGTCACTGAACTTCTGGTATGCGGGATGATGACCCAAAACTGTGTGACCCACACCTCCATTTCAAAATCAGCTGAAAAATATCAGGTTACGATTTTGCCTGACTGCTGCACGACGGTGAATGAAATGCTCCACAACATCGCTTTGCATGCTGTCTCAACTCGGGTTCCACTGGTTCCATCAACCCAGGCGCTTGGTTAAATTTGGAGTGCGAGGACTTGTCATCGCTTTTGTTTCCAGCGACTTGTCGCTGATTGGTTTGCTCACCGTGGCGACAAGTCGCCCCAAATGAAAGCGCTAACTGTGTCAGCGCACTCCAAAGATACTTCTCTCAAAGGCTGAAGCTGGCTGACGATTATGAAAAGCTCAGAGCACATTTCAGATCTTATAACCGACCGAATTGCTGCTATTTATAACCGACCTTTACCGTTTGGCGGTACACCGGATTGTGTTGAAACAATCCTCCATTGTTATCACGAATTGTGGGCGGAAATTCATGATAAAAAAGACGAGTACACATCAGTCAGGCGAAAGATTTATGCTGAGCAAGACTGTGGCTCAATGGGCTTTACCTTTCGATATAAGCAGCTCAACCAACGGGCAACAACCGATGAGGTTGCCACATATGCTGTTGGCCAATGGCAGCGTATTTCCCAGGAGCTTGGTATCCCAATTTCATGCAATCCAGCCAGCGGAGGCGATCAAAGAAGAGACAAGTCTGCGCCTTTCAGCTTCCTCTCCATCGAAAAATAATTGACCACCAGTTTGGTAAGACAAGATCCGGTTTTCTTTGAAAGGGATTCCGCTTGCCGGGATATCCCCAGTCATTCTGCTTGCCAGAGATGAACTATCTCCCTAATATCCCTCCGCGAACCCAGCATTCGCCAGCCAAGACACATTCTTCCCCTGCTCTCCATCCTGATTCGGAAACAATGCTGGAGACACTTGTTCAACAGGCAACAGCCAAAATGCGTTCACCACAGGGCTTTTTTCTGTTCCAACCAGGGACAAAATCTGATCACTGAGGTATGAACAGGCCGTCAAAAGGCATCAGGTAAAGGAAGACATTTCAATGAAGTTTGGTCCAGATTTCCATGCCGAACATATTCTTGCCGACGGTACCGGGATTGAACTCCGGCATATTCGTCCTGAGGATGCGCATGAACTCCGACGTGGGTTTGAGGCACTCTCACCTGAGTCCCGTTTTCGACGGTTCTTGACTCCACTGCAAAGCCTTTCAGATGAAATGCTCCACTATTTGACCGAAGTGGATGGGTACAATCACGTTGCCATCATTGCGGTTACCGGGTCGGACGACCTGAAGACCGAGCGCGGGATTGGGATTTCACGGTTTGTTCGATTAGAGCAGGAGCCTACTGTGGCTGAAGTGGCAGTAACGGTTCTTGATGGTATGCAGCACAGAGGGCTGGGGCGGTTGTTGCTTGAAACACTGGCGAAAGCAGCCAAAGAACGAGGCATCGAGCATTTTCGGGCTGAGGTTCTGACGTCAAATGAACTGGTTCGCCATGCCCTCCAGGATGCTGGAGCGGTTGTGGTTGCTGACAATGGAGATTGCCTTACGGTAGATATTCCCTTAAATCACACGAACTCAGATGATCACATTGAAAATGAGGAACAACTCCATCACAAATCCGCGCTCCAGCGGTTGTTGCGGGAGGCGGCTTCCTCGATGGTGGACCTCATCCGGAGCCACCGGCTGCCGATGTTGTAACCCGATTAGGGTTCAGGGTTTGGGGTTCAGGGGTTTCGAATTCTTTTTTGTCCTTTGCGTCCTTTCGGTCCTTTTTGTCTTTTCCAAAACAAAGGACGCAAAAGACACCAACCTTGAATCCTGGTTTTCAAACCCTGAACCCCGAACCCCGAACCCTGAACCCTAAATGGCATAACCTGAAGGAAAATCAGAAGATGCAACCGCATTCCATTGAAAGAGAAACCTCTCTGGTTGGTGAATATGATCCCTTTGTTAGAGGTCTGTTTCCGGTTGGAGTGAGAACAATTCAGGCACTTGATTCGGCTCGGAATCGCCTCTTTCCCTGTGAAATCTGGTATCCAGCAACAGCCCGGCATGCTGGTCAGGATCTGGCGACCGAAACGCAGGACACCTTTCCACTTCCACAGATCAATATTCCACGGATTCAAAGTGCGGTTCGTGATGCTGGTGCCCAACCAGGTGCGTTTCCGCTGATTCTTTACTCTCATGCGGGTGGCGGACATCGGCGGGCAGCGACGTTTCTGTGTACTCACCTGACCAGCCATGGGTATGTGGTTGCTGCACTGGACCATTCCGAAACTTTATCCCAGGAACTGGCACGCAGGGAAAGCGAGACGGAGGAGCAAAAGACCCGGCGCTGGGAAGTGGTGATTTCAAACCGCGTTCCGGATGCCAGGTTTTTGCTTGACTCTCTGTTGAGCCAAGGAACGGAACTGAATCTTGATCCCAACCGGATTGGCATTGTCGGGCACAGTTTTGGAGGCTGGACCGCTCTGGCACTGCCTGATGTGGATGAGCGCATTCAGGCGGTCGTGGCACTTGCGCCGGGCGGCGCTTCGAATCCCAAACCAGGAATTCTTCCGTTGACGCTTGCTTTTGACTGGGGGCGCGATGTCCCGACCCTGTATCTGGTGGCGGAAAATGATGTTTCGCTCCCGCTGGCCGGAATGTACGAACTCTTTGACCGGACTCCGGCTCCGAAACAAATGGTGATCTTACGCCGGGCTGACCACCTGCACTTTATGGACCACGTTGAGGAAATCCACGAAGCTGTTCGGAAGATGTCATTTCCAGGAGAACTGGCCTGGCTTCCGAAAGAAATGCAACCGATAACCGAACTTTGTTCCGGAGACGAGGCCCACCTGTTTGTACGTGGGCTGACGCTGGCGCACCTCGACGCCCGGCTCAATAGGAATGAAGCCGCGCAACGGTTTTTGCTCAGCGATTTGGAAGTTGACTTTGCCCAGCGGGGCATCACGGTGATGGTGCATCAAACCAATTCATTTCAGAGTGGCAAAACGAAAGAGGAAACACTATGACATCACATTCCAGTGATTCACTTCGAGACCGACGGCAGCAAGCCGTGCAACGTCACATAGATGCAGAAAACAACGCCGACCTGGACGCCATGATTGCCAGCTTTCACAGTCCCAGATATGAGGTTTTCCCAATGGGCGCGGTTTTTGAAGGGGAACAGCCCGTTCGGGACCTGGTTGGCGGTTTAGTGACCGGTTTCCCGGATTTTCATTTTGAACCAATCAAATTTCACCACGCCGATGACGCTGTGATTGTCGAAGCCCAAATGACAGGTACTCATCAGGCAGACTGGGCAGGGATTCCAGCCAAAGGAAAAAAACTGGTGTTGCCACTGGTCTGCATTTTTGATTTTGAAGAAGATCGTCTGATGAATGAGAAAGTGTACTTCGACTTTGCCGCGGTTCAGCGCCAGCTTGGCGGCTGAAATAGTAATCAATCGGTGAGATTAACTTTTTTCGAGTGTATTTGTGGCTGTTGATCAGGATGATCTGAGTATGTGTGTGCTTTCAAAAAACCGTTCCTGTCTGGTTATTGGGTCACGAAACGCCAGCGATTTGGCCAGGAGTTTCAGCGGTTTTGAAAAGTCATCTTCTGCCATCGGAATGATTTCCGGGTAGAGGCTGTCATTTTGAATCGGAATCCCAAGTCCCGTCAGATGCAGGCGAAGTTGATGTTTTTTGCCGGTTCGTGGCCCTAACTCATAGAGCGCCAGGTTGTTTCGCCGTTCAAGTTGATCAATCCAGGTTTCGGTATTTGGTGGGCCGTCAACTTCCTGCATGCGAAAAAAAGGTTCGCCGGTGACAATTCGGCTGTGTCGGATCAGAGGAAATCGGAGTTCTGGGTGAAGTGCGGCGAGTGCGTGGTAGACCTTCTCAATGTTTCGGTTTTGAAAAAGCATCGTGTACTCAGTTCTGGTCGCCGGATTGATCGAAAACAGAACGAGTCCCGCCGTTTCCCGATCAATCCGATGGAGTGGCACCAGCGACTCCAGATTCAATTTTTTCTTGAGCCGGACAAGCAACGTTTCCTGCAAAAATCGCCCGGCTGGAACCACGGGCAAAAAATGTGGCTTATCTGCAACCAGAAGATGTTCGTCCTGAAACAAGACCGTTTCAGGAAACGGGATGTGAGGCTCGGTTTCCAGTTCCCGGTAGTAGAAAATGCAGCTTCCAGCGGAGTACGGGCTTTTCGCATCCAGGCAGCGCCCGGTTTCATCCACGACCTGTCCTTTTGCCATTCGTGAAAGCCACGTCGCTGGCTCGACTTCAGGAAATTGATCCTGCAAAAAATCGAAGAGTGTTTTCCAGTGACCGACCGGCAGCCATTTTGAACTGGGGCTGACTCCGTCAACCATCGGAAGTGGTGATTTCAACGCCGTTCCTCCAGTTTGGAAATTCCAGGAAAGAGCCAGAAAATGAGTCCTGGAATTTCAAATTCTCTCAAGCGAGTTTACTCCATAGTCGGAAAAGCCACTCGCCCAATTGTCTTGTCAGATGGAAAATGGGTTTTCACCAGTGATCGGAAATCACGCGACCATATGTGCCATTTTCAATGAACAAAGGATTTTCCAACCAATGAATTTAAAAGAATTAATCCCACTTGGGATAACCGCCAGCAAATCAACCCGAGTAACACGTGATTTAACTGTAGCCCATTTTCATGACGACATGCCCGAAGTGTATGGCACGCCAATGATGATTTACCTGATGGAAGTGGCTGCCACCGTGGCGATTCAACCCTTTTTACCTGACGGCTGGGTATCGGTTGGGTATGGCGTTGACATCAAACATCTGGCGGCCACGCCGGTCGGCATGCACGTGACTGCTCGTGCCGAAGTGATCGATGTTTCAGAAGCATCGGTCACCTTTACTGTTGAAGCCCACGATGGAACCGAAAAAATCGGTGAAGGGAAGCACATCCGAGTCCCAATTAACATTGAGCGCTTCAACCGCCGGATCAAAGCCAAAGATGACGCCCGGAAGAAGAAAGAAGAATGAAGAAACCATTTAGTGATTAGTGATTAGTGGTTAGTGGTTAGAAATCAAGACCTTCGAAGAACCCGTAACCCGGACAAGATGACCAACTGACAAGGTGACAAGTGATTTCTTTCATCCCTCATCTCTTCCGAAAACCCGGAAGCGCGGAACCCGGAGTTACCAAAACGTCCCCTGCCTGATTTCCATTTCCTGGCTGCAGGTTCCACCATCAACGGGGCGCAAGATGAAGGCAAACTGAATGTCTTTTGAGGCTGCCTGGGTGAGTGCATATTCGATTCGTTCAAGTTCACCCAGGAGGCTGGTCGTGTCGGATTCCTCGGTGTAAAGGTGGTTGATCAGCGTTCGAGTGGTGACCAGGCCATCCAGCGCATTGTGCCAGGTCATTTTGTCCCCGTCCAAATCATCCAAAAACCCAAACCCGGTCATTCGTTGAACGCCAGCCTGATCGCACAGATCATCGAGATTTTTCAGGTTCTGAAAAATGGCCTCACCTGTCAACCAGGTATCAATATTTGGGTCTTCGATCCTGCGATTGTAATAGGGTACAACTCGAAAGCGATGAACGGTGAGTAAGAGTTTTCCAAACATCCACCCAAAAAAGCAGGCGATCAACAGGCTGAGCAAAGTTGAAACAATCAGTGAACTGGTTGCGAGTTTTGAAAATTGATCTAAACCTTTGTTTTGTATATGTTAGAAGATATGAGAACTCGAGTCTCAACATACCAAAACAAAGGAGTAGATCGATGGACGTATCATCGCATAACCCCCAACCGACGCCA